>DAOWJK010000053.1 GCA_030640395.1 Nanobdellota archaeon
ATTGCATCTCTTCATTGTGTTAAAGGAGAAAAAAACAGAGAAAAAACAATAAAAGAACTTTTTAGGGTTTTGAAAAAAAATGCAAAAGCAGAAATTGGTGTCTGGAACAAAAACTCAAAAAGATTTAAAAATTCTCCAAAAGAAAAATTTGTTGGCTGGCGGGATAAAGGAAAAAGATATTATTATCTCTTTGAAGAAGACGAAATCCACAATCTATTTAAAAAAACAGGTTTTAAAATAATTTCAACTCATAATTCAGAAATGATGATAAATTTTATTGTTGAAAAGCCCTAATTTATTTTTTCTTCCTAACAATTTTCATCATATCAAAAAAACTCTTCTTTTCAAATTCAACAATGTTTTTTTCTTCCAAGTCAATTTTAATCTTAATCATTCCAAGCCCGGAAATAAAAATAGTTCCAACAAGAAAATCTTTTTTACTTGCCTGCTTTGCAGGTTCTTGCGCCCTATTGGGTGTGCCCTTTAGGGTATTAATTTTCTGCAACGACAAAAGAATTTTCTGAATCTTGCTTTTTATTTCCTGCTCCTTCATCTTATCCACAATCATCTTTTCAATCTCTTCAAAATCAAAATCAATATTATCTGAAATTTTTTCCAAAACAACTTGCCCCTCCTTGGGGTTATCTCCAATTTGTTCAACAGGGATGCCTTCTGTATTTATATCTCCTTTTACAGAAGGTACACCCTTGGGTGCAGAACTCATATTTTCCAGATGAAAACTAAATACTTTTTTTGTCTCAGGAATAAAATAATCAATATGAATTTTATTTCCCTTGTCTTCCTTGTCAATTGAAAAAACCCAGAACAAAAATACGCACCTGGATTTTCCTTCACAAAACTCTGAAACTTTTCAGACGCAAATAATTTTTCAAGATAAAATTGGAGGTTCATTTTTTTTATTTTTCCATTCTTTTTTAAGAAGACCGTAAATATTTCCATCGTGAATTTTCCCAGTAGCAATACTTTTACAATCCTCCCGCAAAACACCTTCTAACTTAAATCCAAATTTTTTAGCTAAAGCATTTGATGCTTTATTAATAACAAAAGATTTCCAGACAATTTTTCTTAATTTCAATTTATTAAATCCAAAATTAATTAGAGCAACAACAGATTCACTCATAATATTTTTTCTCCAATATTTTTTTCCAAGCCAACAACCAATCTCCCCTTTTCCATCTTTAACTTCTAAAAATCCAATTCCACCAACAACCTTTTTTTCATTTCTTAATTCTATAGCAAAATCATAATTCTCCCTCGGTTTTTTCCTCTTATTTTTATTACAATTATCCGCCCACCATTTAGCATCTTTCAATTTATATGGATAAGGAATAGCGGTAACCCATTGAGAAATATTCTTATCATTAATATTTTCAATTAAATCTTTAATATCTTTTTTACCCCATTCTCTTAAAATCAATCTCTCTGTCGTTAATTTCATCCTCTCTCCTCAATCTCCTTCCTCAACTTCTCAACAAACTCCTCAACTTTAAAATTCTCAATTTTCTTATCTCCTCTAATCCGAACTGCCAGACTACTTTCTTTTTCTTCCCTGTCTCCTACAACAATTATATAAGGCACCCTCATAATTTCCGCATCCTTGACTTTTGCAGGAACAGTTGTCTGCCGAAAATCAAAATCAATTCTCAAATTTGGAATTTTCTCTCCAATCTGTTTTATAATTTCCCGGGCATATTTCTCATTCCTGTCTGTAAAACTCAAAACCCGAACCTGAATCGGCGCAAGCCAGGTTGGAAGTCTTCCATTATAATGTTCAATTAAAATTCCAATAAATCTTTCCAAACTTCCGTAAATTGTCCTGTGAATCATAACAGGTCTTTTCTTTTTGTTGTTCTTGCCTGTATACTCCAGGTTGAACCGCTCTGGCATAGCAAAATCCAACTGAATAGTTGCGCACTGCCAGGTTCTGCCTAAAGAATCTTTCACATGAAAATCAATTTTAGGCCCGTAAAAAACACCATCTCCCTTGTTAATTTTAAATTTAACTTTCTTTTTCTTCAAAACATTTTTTAAAGTCTTTTCTGCAAGGTCCCACATTTTTTCTTCCCCTATTCTTTTTTCAGGGCGTGTTGACAACTCAATATGGTCAATTTTCAATTTAAATTTTTTATAGAAAAAAATTGCCAAATCAATAATTTTTTCAAGTTCATGAGATGTCTGTTTTTCAGTGCAATAAATATGAGCGTCATCCTGGGTGAACTGAATAACCCTGAATAATCCCCCAAGAACTCCTGAAAGTTCCTGCCTGTGAACAACCCCAAGTTCTCCGACTCTTAACGGCAAATCCTTGTAACTTTTTGGTCTTGTTTTGTATATTAATATCCCACCCGGACAGTTCATAGGCTTGATTGCAAACTCTCTTTTTTCATATTCTGTTAAAAAAATATTCTCCTTATACTTTTCCCAATGCCCTGAAATCTGCCATAATTTTTTATCTAAAATCTGGGGTGTGGAAATCTCCTGGTAACCTGCTTTTTTATGCTCATTTCTCCAAAAATTAATCAACTCGTTCCTGATTATCAAACCATTATTATGCCAAAAAACCATGCCTGGCGCAGTCTCTGAAAAACTAAACAAGTCCATCTGCTGTCCAATAATCCTGTGGTCATTATCTTTTAACTTGCTCCTGTCCAACCGTGTCTTTGAGATTTCTCTAAGCAATTGCTTGTAATCATAACTTTCTTTGCCCTCTATGTTTATATCTCCTATCATAGAGGGTACACCCTTGGGTGCCACACCTTCAACACTTATCTCCCTCGACAACTCACTCAAAGGATGTCCCTTCACCTTTAACTCAAACTCCTTGTAATATCCAAAAGGAGCCCTGACAACCTTGAAAGATTTTTTCAATTCATTCTCTGCCCCTTCCAAAACCTTCACTGCAATTTCAGGGGAACTTAAATTACTTGACAAATGCGCATAAGGATAAAGAACAACATTCTTCACATTCACCTGCGACCCAACATCCTTGACATTTTTCACAAGTTCTTCAACAACTTTCTTAACATCAGAATCAGATTTTTCAACAGCACTCAAAACAACCAAGCACTCATCAACTTTTTTTTCACTCTTGTCTTTTAGATCCTCAATTTTTTTCAGTGCCTTTTTCAACGGCTTGAATTTAATATAATCGCAATGCAATAAAAGTATTTTCATAAAGCAAACAAGAAAATAGGTTTTATAAAATTATTTATACAAAAATTCATCAATCCTTTTCTCTGCTAATTTTCTTTTTTTCTGATGTTGATTCAAAAAAACATTTATTTTCTCAATTAAAATATTTTTTAATTCACTTGTCAGCATTTTCCCGGATTTATAGTCGTTATAAATTTTTTTCAGCTTTTCATCATCTGGCTCAAAAAACATTTTCAAATACTGGAAACTCACATCAACATCAGGGTTGCCTCCTTTTTTCCTGTGCTCTTCAACAGAATGCTGTCCTCCTGAAAAAGCATACTTGTTAATTTTCTTCCTGACTTCTGCAGGAGAATCTGTTGTTAAAATCGCCTTAGAATCATCTGATGAAGACATTTTCCCTCCAACACCTGTTAAAGGCGGGAGAAACACACTATGCAAAATTGCTGGTTTATAATACCCAATTTTAGGCAGGACATCTCTTGAAATTCTAAAATGAGTATCTTGATCAATTCCCAGCGGAATCAAGCACGGAATTTTTTTCTTTTTCAAAACACTTGGTAAAAAAGCTGGAACAGCCTGCATAGCAGTATAAAAAATACTTCCAATATTATTAGTATCATTAAAACCAAAACTAGATTTAATAGTTGAGAAAGTTATTTTCTTGGCAACCTTAATGGCCTGAGGAAACATCAAACCTGCATGTTTTGTATCAACCAGGGAATGTGTTTTCTTAGAATCAAATCCCAACGCAATAACATCTAGCATATCTTCATAAGTTGCCTTTTTTGTATCCTCTAAAGTGACTTCATTCTTATACAAAAATTTTTCTTCATCAGGAAATTGAAACCAAACTTCCGCTCCAAATTTATCCTGCAGCCATTTGCACATTATCCACGGCATCAAGTGCCCTAAATGAACTTTACTCCCTTTAGTTGAAGCTCGCCCGGTATAAAGAAAAAACTTATTCCCTTTCTCATATTCATCTAAAATCCAATTCAAATCTCGATGCGCAAAAAAAACCTTTCTTCTCAAAAATAAATGCAAATCATCTGTATGCCTCTCAATCCTTCTCAATAATTTATCATTTAACTTAGAAACTCCAAACTTCTTGATTAACTTCCCATAATCAACCTCTCCTTTAACCTCATAAGGAGTCACCTCAAAACTTTTACCTCTCATAATTCCCTGAACCAATTCCCATTTTTAAACATTGCCGAACAACCCCAAATATTTATAAATAATAATTAACTGAAATATAAAATGAAAAGAGGTATAATTTTCCTAATGTCTTTAATCCTGCTTACTTCTCTGGCATCTGCAGATATAATAATTAATCAGCAGCCAAAAGAAATCTACAATCTGGGAGATATAATAGAAATCCCTGCCACAATAAAGGCAACAACAAACATTGAGGGAAGTTTCCAGATGGACTTAATCTGCAACGGCCCAATAATTAATTTCTACAAAAACGGAGTAAAACTCTCGGTAGGGGAAGAAAAAAAATTCGACTCTTCAGTTGTTCTCACTAAAGACACCATCGGAACCATAAAAGGGAAATGCAAAATAAAGGCTTCGCTCGCAGGAGAATTTGTCCTCACAAATGAATTCAGAATATCAGACAATCTAAAAATTAATTTAAACATGGAAAAAACAGAATTCAATCCAGGCACAAGTGTCTTTGTTGAGGGCTCTGCAGTAAAGGAAAATCAGGAAGAGGTGGAAGGTTTCATAGAAATTGAATTCTTGTCAATTAAGGTAACAAACCAGACAAGCAACCAAACAACCTCAACAACAAGCCTGGTTTTGGCAGACGCTGTCAGCAACGGGTTTTTTTCTGTAGAAATACCTTTAGCAGATGACACAGAAGCTGGGGTGCATCCGATGAAAATAATTGTCTATGAAAAAGACCCAAACGGGGAAATAACAAATCAGGAATCAATTGAGCACAGTATCAGAGTCCTGCAACTGGCAACAAGTCTTGAAATAATTATTGAAAACCACGACGTGGAACCAGGAACAAGCCTCAGGGTAAAAGCAATCCTCCATGACCAGACAGGCGAAAAAATAGACTCAACAGCAATTATAACTGTGAAAAGAAACGACAACACAATTTTGGAGCAAACTGAAAAATCAACAGATGAGTGGATGGAATTGCCGGTAGCATACAACGAGCCCCCGGAACAATGGAAAGTCGTCGCTGTTTCAAACGAGTTCATAACAGAAGCGACTTTTAATATCATGGAAAAGAAAGATGTAAAAGTTGAAATATTAAACAACACACTTACCCTGACAAACATCGGAAATGTTTTGTACAATGATACTATTTTGGTAAAGATAGGCGACGAGTCTACAGATTTAAATGTAAGTCTGGAAGTGGATGAAACCAAAAAGTACAAGCTAAGCGCCCCTGAAGGAGAATATAAAGTAGAATTAATTGCAGGAGGAGAAAGCAGAATAACTCAAAATGTTTTTCTCACTGGAAAAGCAATTGACATAAAAGAAGCGTCAAATGCAGCCATAAGAATAATAAGGCATCCTTTTGTCTGGGTTTTCATAACAGCCATCCTTGGATTTGTCGCATTCATAGTTTTCAAAAAAGGATACAAAAGAAGTTTTTTTGGTTACATGCATTTAGGAAACAAGGGCAAGATTAAACCAATGCCATTAAAAAAAAACTCATTGATTAACTCAGGAAACAAAGCTCTGCTTTCTTTGTCAATTAAAGGGGACAAGCAAAATGCAAGTATTGTCTGCCTTAAAATAAAAAACCTCAAGGAAATTGAATCGGCAAAATCAAATGCAGAAGAAAAATTGCAGGAAATTGTTGATTCAGCAGAAGAAAATAAAGCAGCAACTTATGAAAGCCAGGACAGCATATTTTTTATTTTAGCGCCGATAAAAACAAAAACATTTCACAATGAAAAAACAGCAATAGAAATCGCGCAAAAAATCAGGGCAATCCTGACAGAACATAATAAATTAGCCAGGCAAAAAATAGATTTTGGAATTTCATTAAACCACGGAACAATCGTCGCAAAACAAGAAACTGATTCTCTCAAATTCATGAGCATGGGAACACTGATTACAACAGCAAGAAAAATTGCTGCCTTGTCTGACAATGAAATTTTCTTAGGTGAAAAATTTAAAGCCAGGTTGGAATCAAATGTAAAAACAGAAAAACACATCAAAGACAATGTTGATTTTTACACAATAAAAGAAATAAAAGACAGGGACGAGCATAAAGATTTTATCAGGAATTTTTTGAATAGGTTGGAAGGGGAGAAGAATAAGAAATAGTTAATAATAAAACATCTAATTTTCTACTTTGTCTTCTTATATATGTCAACATAATTACCATATCTACTTAATTCTTCAATACAGTTTAAAATCACAGGATTATATACGCCAGGCATAGATTCAATAACTAAAAGCCATGGGTTGTTATTTCTTTTTCTTCTTTTACGCACAATTCCATAATGGGAGTAATAATCAAATTTTTCTCTCCTATGAAATGCCACTAAACAATCTGTTTCCAAACTATCTATTTGTGAGAGTTCAGGAAGCTTATCCTTTTTTAATAAAATAGATATACATCTAGAAGTATCCCAAAAATATTGAGGTAATCTTAAAATTCCCATAGCATAATCTTGACAGCCTACTTCATCTGGTTCAAAGTTCCTAGCAGGAATAATAACTTTAGGTTTAAAATCTCCTTTTCGTGCAATTAATCCTTTATATTTTTTTAATAGTAATTCCAACTTCATAAAGAAAAGAAAACCTGTTCAGATTTTAAACATTTATATCCTTAATCATACCCCCAAAAAACTCCCAACAACAGCCTGCTTAACTTCTGGATGTTTTTTCTCTAACTCATCAATAAACAAACTTATTTTATCTTTCTTAATTTTTTCTTTTTTAAATTTTAACTTCTTTAACTTAGCATACAACAAAACTTCCTTGTCCAAAAACAAATAAAGAGGTTTGATTATTTTATTATTAACAGGCAAAACATTTTTTAAATCATTCACATTTCCTTTAATTAAAAAATGAATTATCTTATCTGCCTCTAAATCAGTTGTTGAAGCAATTGCAATTTTATTGCCCCTAGTAAAAATCTTGCCCCTTGTAGAGAAATTCTTTCTCTCGGGGTACATTTTATGTGTTGAAAAAGATTTTTCGGGGTACACACGAAGTGTGCTGATCGGCAGTTTCACTAATTCAACCATTGCCTTTTTTGCAAACATTTTCAAAACATCTTGTAAAACAACTTCACGAAAATCTCGGGCTTTTTTGTAGCCAACAACCTCATTTTTCTTAATCATCTTAAATCTCCGAATAGTATACAAAACCTTTTTCTGAAACCACCGAACAAAACAAGTCCTGCAAAGTTTTCTCTGATTTGTAAATTCATACACAGGTTTTGTCTCGCATAATTTGCACATTTTAAATTTTATATTTCTCAAACTTCTTCCTCTCTTTTAAACTTCCTCTCTTTGAATAAGTTTTAATTAATTTATTTATTTTTTCTTTAACCTTCTTATCACATTTATCCAACATCAAAGCACTGGGTCCGGGAAAATCAGGAACAACTACATTCTTTGCCCTTAGTAAAGATTTTCTCCGAAAATCTTTCGGGGCCTCGTAAGAGGTTCTCGCACCGGGAACGAAGTGAGGCGGTGTACGCCCTTGGGTGTCAAAACTTTCAAGGATTTTATTTTCTTTCTCATCTCTTCCCAAAACAACCCAACACTTATCAATAACAAAATGCCGTCCAACATTAACAAACTTTACTTCCTCCTCATTCAATCCCCTCTCAAACAAAAACTCAAATCTTTTTTTCAACTCCTTCTCGCAAAGCACACAACCTCCAGCAGGAGCAGGATAAGAAATCTTGAACTTTTTAGCAAGAGCAATTTGCTTATCTCTTCTCCTCCCTGAAATCCCAAATTCAGAAAGAGGTCTAAGCAACCTTTTATTCAAGCCTGATTGCGCCTCAATTAATTTGAAAGACTTTTTCATCTGCGACATTGGTCTTTGGGCTTCAACTTCCCCGGTCACAATAAATTCAATTTTATCTTCATCTGCAAACTCTTTTGTTTTTTTTAATAAAAAAATCCTGCAATCAATACATGGATTAACCCCGACACCCCTTCCATATTTTGGATTTTTAAGAACTTTCAAATATTCCTTCAAAAACTTTCCCTTAGTGCAGTCAAAAATTTTTAATTTTATTTTTTCCTTCTTGCAAAATTCTTTTATTTCTTTTTCAGCATCCTTGGCAAAAGGCAACTTAAAAAACAACCCAACAACTTCAAAACCTTTTTCCTGCATAATCTTAACAGCAAGACGGCTGTCTAATCCCCCTGAAAGCATAACAATACATTTTTTCATTAAAACCTAAACAAAAAATATTTTATAAATTATTTGTTCTTCCCAAAAACAACTTTTTTTGCCCCAGAAGTTTGTGTCTTAACAACTTGTTTCTTAACAACTTTTTCCTTTGATTTTATTTTAGAAACAAAATCAAATAATTTAAATCCAACTTTAAAAAACTTCATTACAATTCCAACAGCAAGAACAATCAAACCAGTTATCAAAGAAATCAAAAACACTGAATACGCCTTAGAAAAAAACACAGTAAAATGCTCGGCAAATCCAAAAGGAATCCAAAACAAAAACTGCTCAATCTTTACAAACGGCAAAGAAGAAATTACAAGCAACACCCCAGCGATAATAAATGAATTGGATTTTGCCTCAGCCAGGAAAAAAACCAAAACAAACAAAACCAAGGCAACAGCCAATGCAATATAAAAATACGAATTAACAGACTCCTTTAATTTAGAAAAATCAAACATTGATTCTTCTGCCTGCCCGTGATAAATTTCCTCTACAAATTCTTCAATAGCATGCTCAACAACAGCGTCAGAACCCCGGGCAACAACTTCACACCCAACTTCAAAAACCCTCCCGGATTCTTCATGACTAAAAACATACTCTGAATTATTCATGCAATACGCCTCCATTTTTGCAAACTCCCCGCCAACCACTTCACTTACATTTATTTTATCCTCAATAACCTCCCTGACAACAGAAACAAGTTCTGGCTTTATTGTTTCATAATCCAATGACTTGTCCAAAGTCCACAAAACATTCCCTGCTAAAAAAACCACAAATAATAAAATACTTGCAACAACTAATAAACCTCCTCTAAGCACGCCCATTTTAAAAAAGCGTGATTAATGAAAATCTTTGATTTACTTTAATAATTCCCATAAATTATAATAATCAAAATAGTTTAAAAACTTTTCATCATAACAACATCTTCATAACCTTCTTTGTAAAGGTCTGTTCTTGCAACTTCTTTATATCCTCCTATTCTCAAAGCACTAAGAACATCCAATCTATCAGTTCGTGCATCACAAATAATTCCTAACTTTCCTTCTTGTTTTGAAATTGCTTCAACCTGTCTTATCATAAAATTCAAAAAATACCTTCTTGATAATTCTTTAGCAGTTCTTCCATTCTTTAATTCACAAAAATTTTTCAGATGTTTACAATCCTGAAAAATTAAACTTGAAACCAAAATATCATCACTAAATCCCAAAACAGAATCTTTTACCCCCCATCTAAGTTCCTCCAAAGCTTTTTGCAGCCAAACATCATATCCTCTATAATTTAATTTTCTTGGCAAAAGAAATCTTGAAACATTATCTATATCTTTTGGTTCAAATAATCTAAAATTAAAATCCATGAAAAAAGAGAATTACTCCCTTAATAAAAATTTATATTCA
>DAOWJK010000021.1 GCA_030640395.1 Nanobdellota archaeon
TTCTGGACATTTACATAATTTTGCATGGATGTGTTTATTGCATCTACCTGAGTGATTGTGTAATACTGGTCTGTTATCCAGTTGACTATTGAATTATTAAAAATCAAGTCCATGTAATCAACATAGTTTTTCATTGATGTATTAACTACAGCAATATAATTTACTAAAGATGTATTTTGAATTCCAATATAATTTACTAAAGAAGTGTTTTGGATTCCTACATAAGCAGTAGTGGAAATATTATTTAATCCTACAAAGATTGCTGTTGCGTTTATTGTGCCGCTCACTTCTAATTCATTTAAAGGGGTTGTTGTTCCTATCCCCACTCTTTGATTTTCTGTATCAACATAAAACAAAGAATCATTAACTGAAAAGTTCCCTGTAACATTTAATCCACCAGTAATTCTTATCCAGCCGTCAACAAGATTATCAATTATTTCTCCAAATGCAAAAGTGATTTTTTCTCCGAGTGTTAAGTTTCCCATCTGATAATTATTTGTGGCATTCAGATAATCAGTCATATTTGCTCTGAATGTGTAAGGACTTGAAGTTAAATTTATCCTCGGCGACATCTCCCCGTCTGTTCCAACTTCAACACCTAAATAATATTGAGCACTCCCGCTCACATTCACACTGCTTAATATCACATGATAAATTCCGTCTGAATCAGATGTAACAGACGAATTAATATTATCCCAAATTGCGCTTCCGCCTGTATAACTTTCATAAATCCTGAATGTCATGTTATGAGTTCCAGACAAAGCAGTTCCAGAACTATCTGTTAGTTTTCCGTTGACATTAAAAGTCTGGGGCACAGCCCAGACACTTGCTGTTAAGAAAATCATGCAGAATATTAGGCTCACCAGAAGGCACAGCAGTGTCATCCTTTGAGGAGTCATCACTCGGGGAAAGATTAAACCTCTTTTCATATTATCTTGTTGTATTTCTTAGTTTTTATTTCTTTCTACCAAAAAATTTATATGCTTCCTAACATTTAATTTATTATGAAAAAAAAACACATTCTGGAAAAAATATGGAAGCAATATCAAAAAAATATTAAAAACTCCAAATTTAAAAGAGCTATCAAAGATTTCATCAAACTTACCACTTCTTAACTGAACAAAAATCCATATAACTTGTTACGAGAATTATTTTTTAGTTTCCCCAGACTTTTTCCGAGACTTGCTAATCCACCTGACTTTTCTCCGTTTCATCTCTTTATTTTTCCTGCACTTCGCAGAACAAAAATGATTAATTGTCCCGTCTTTCATAACCAAAGTTAATCCTCTATGCAAATCATATTCCTTACCGCAGTATACACATTTCATTTTATAATCTTCCTCCTAAAATCCTTAATTGTAAATCGAGATAAGCATAACCCTTATCTGAATATAATTTCATATAATAAAAAGTTCCCCCACTAATGCCTAGTATCCTTTCAACTTTAATATTTCTTTTTACCAAATCCTCCCATAAGTTTGAAAAACATTCAAGAGGATTAGGATTACCTGCAAAATCTACCTCTAAATTAAAAACATCATTCTCAAAAACTTTTGTTTCCCTGTCTTTCAAATCTTTTCCTAAAACTTTTTCAATATCTGACATTATGTGTATGCTCCTTTATTTACTTTTGATTTAATTCTCCTTGCTTCAATTTCTGTCTCCCTTAACATCAAAACATCTCCAATCCTCACAGGTCCCTTGACATTTCTTCTCATCGCCCTTCCCTTGTCCCTGCCGTCCTGAACCAGGCACCGAACCTGAGTAATCTCCCCTCTAAAACCTGTCCTCCCCACAAGCTCCTCTACAACTGCAGGCACAACTGCCCCTGAAATCTTCTCTGTTTTTTTAGAGCCCTGCTGTTTTACTTCCTTTTTCTTTTGTGTCTTTGCCATTTTAATTAAAAAATTATTTCAAACTAGTAATTTCCGCCTCTGCTTCTCCGGCTTCAACAACCACAATTGACGACGCTGACACAGGAAGCCCGACTGCAATTCCAAGTTTCTGCTTGCTCTCAACTTCCTGACAGGGAACTTTTTTCTCCCTGCACAAAATCGGCAAATGCTGGACAATCTCTTTTGGCTCAACATCAGCAGCATACACAACCAGCTTTGCAGTCCCTCTCTCTATTGCTTTAGTAACTTCATTAGTGCCTTTCTCAATCTTGCCGGTTCTCTTAACTTTTTCCAGTATTTGATATATGTCCATTTTAATTTTATTAGAACTCAAGAGAAATCCTCCCTTAAAGTTCATTGGATAAATATTAAGATAAAAATTAGTTTATAAAAGTTTCTAAGATTAAAACTCCTCAATACTAACTTTTTTAACAAGCCCGGTATCTAATGCTTTTTTCTTAACCTCTTCTGCGTCTGCTCTACTTATTGCAGAATAAAAAATGTGGGTGTCCTTGTCATAACCCTTTGCTAATTTAGTATATTTCGCTAAGCCTCCATCAAATTTCTCAAGAAATCTTTCATAAGATTTTGGATTCTCTGAAACCTTAAATCCAAACTCAATTGCAATCTGATAAATTTTATCTTCCATAAAAATTAAACCCTTAAGTTATTATTAAATATTTATGTAGTCTAAAGTATATTATTTCCAATCTACTTCAACTTCGTCTGTTCGCTGACGAGGTTTTATATCTGGATTTTTTTCTCTTATCCCTTTTCTAAACATTATCTCTCCTAAAAAACCAATCATTCCGGCATTATCAACTAACAGCGACGCTGGGGGGCAAAAAAACTCAGCACCTCTCTCCCTGCACATTATCCTGCACATTTCCTGCAGCCGAGAATTGCACGCAACACCACCTCCTAAAAGAAGTTGGTTTTTCCCTGTGTGCGCCAAAGCCCTTTCTGCAGTTTCAACCAGCATCGCAAAAACCGTCTCCTGCATTGAATAAGCCAAATCACTTAATGAATATTTAGGCTCAGCAGAAGGCACAGCAGTGTCATCCTTTGAGGAGTCATCCCTTGGGGATTTTGTTTCTAATTTTTGTCTTAAATTAGTAAGTATTCCAGAAAGGGCAATATCCATGCCCTTAACTTTGTAAGGCAGTTCAATATAGTTTATACCCCTCGTCGCTAATTTCTCAATTGCAGGTCCTGCAGGAAAACCAATCCCTGCATAACGGGCAAAAGTATCTATGAAATTTCCAACACCCAAATCCAGGGTCTCCCCAAAAATCCGATACTTCCCCGACGCATAAGCAATAATCTGCGTGTTCGCCCCAGAAGCATAAAGCATCACAGGGTCTTCAGCACCAGTCAAACTCCCAATCTCAAGGTGTGCAATGCAGTGATTAACAGGCACAAGAGGAATCTTTAATCTTTTGCTTAACTCTTTGGCAAACTTCATTCCAACAAGCAAGCAAGGAGCCAAACCAGGACCCTGTGAAAACGCAATTGCATCAATCTTTTCTTGGTTTACATTCGCTGAATTCAATGCCTCAAAATAAATCTCTTTTTTATTATTAAAATGAAACTTCGCAACATCCATCGGAATCATCCCTCCTTTTTCTGTCGTGAAAACCTTTTTACAATTAGAAAGAATTTTCCCATTCTTCACAACAGCCACACCAAAAGTATGTGCAGTTGATTCAATTCCTAAAATAATTACCATTTTCCAATTTTCTTTGCATAAGATTTAATTTCTTCAGGAGAAAAATAATATTTAGAAACTTTTAATTTTTTATTATGAAATTCTCTTACAAAAGAATAATATTTTTTTGCATATCCTTTCTGAATAATTCTTTTATCAACATTTTTTTCTTCTTTTTCTCTAAATTTTGGAAAAATCCAATACAATAATTCAATAAACCAAAATGATAACCAACTCCTTTTTTGATAAACTTCAAAATGACCCAGCTCATGAACAAATAATCCAATTAATTGTTCATCATTAAACTTTTTATTTTTATTAATAAAAATAACTCTCCAAAAAGGCAATATCCAAAATGCCCCACCAGAATATTTTTTTGCATTAAAATAAGAAATATATATTTTCTTTCCTCTCAAAATAGGAAATGATTTATCAATTAATCTGTCAATAATTCCTCTATATTTCTCAGTATATTTATTCATAAAATAAAAATACAGAAGTAGTATATAAAATTAATTAAAAAAATAAAAATAATAAATCAAGACTTATCGTCTTTTTTTCTTTTTAACAACTTTCTTTTTTGCCGGCTTCCTCTTAACAACTCTTTTCTTCACTGCTTTTTTCTTAACAGCTTTCTTTTTCTTTTTGCCGCCTCGGGCCATCTTAGCCTCGCAAACATTTCCCTTGCCATCTACATAGTAAAGATACCCTTTTTTTCTTGTGATAACATTTTTCTTAAGTATTTTCCCCATTTTACACCTCCTTTTTGATTATATAGATTATTTCCCGAAGAGAAACAATTTAATCTTAAATAATAAAGGTCTGCTTACTATTTAAATCTTTCTAATTCTCGTCGAGAGATTTCAAAATGTCGTCGTATTTACTATTGCACGGAATTTCAACCAATCTTGAAAATTTTCTCTTCGGAAGAATAAGAAAATTAAATGAATGAACAATTTTCTTTTCAATTATATTATTTTCTTCATCAAGCCAAACAGCGAGGAACTCTGGACAAAAAAACGAGTGAATTTTCATCTTTCTGGATTTTTTAAAATCAAACAAAAGCAAGGCTCTTGCTTTTTCACGACGGGTAAACATCAAACCTTTTACCATCCAAAACAAATTACATTTCTTAACATCAAGTTTAATTTTCCTGTTTTTATATTTCAAACCTATCAACATCTTTCCTCCTCTTGTACTCCTTATACATTTTATTTACATTTCTCTCTGTAACAAAATCGTGGTGCTTAAATCCTCCTCCAAAAGTCTTCGGAATGTGCATCAGTTCATGAATAATAACTTTTATCTGCTCCTCTTTATCAAGCTTATCAAATCTTTCAGATAAAAATTCCAAAGCATAAACAGCCCTGATGCCAATTGCTTTTTGCATCAACTTCCCAAGAGCATGACATCGCGCAATAGTTCTCCTCGACGAAGTCCCATAACTCCTGAAACATTTAACTCTGCTTAAGGCAATATGAGAAAATAAAAATCTGGATATTTCTTCTGCTATTTCCTGCAGGTCTTCAGCAAATTCATATTTCATTTTTAAAAAAAACAAAACTTATTTATATAACTTATTAATCAATAAATTTTAAAATTCTTTGTCCTGGATATTAATTATTTTTTTCCTTGAGGCAAAACCTGATTTTATCCTAATATCTTGTTTAAAATATTTTTTCAAAATTTTAACCAATTTGGTATTTGCTTTTCCATCAACAGGTTTTTCTTTTATCCAAACTTCATATTCCCCATTAGAAATTTTTTCAATTTTTTCCTTAGAAGAATTTGGTTTTACTTTAACTTTAATTTTCATCGCGTTATAATCTCCAAAGCATCACGATGCTGCAAAACATAATCCTTGCCTAAAACCATTTTTGTTTTTGCATTAATTGCCTTGATAAAATTCTTTCCAAAATCAGTATGAAGAAAATAAGCAAAATCCAAGGCAGTGCTTCCCGACGGCAATAAAAAACAATCAGGCAAAATATTCCCCTTGCTATCTTTTAACTTATTTGCCGACGCTGGAAAAACAGCAATATAATTCAATAAACCAAAAA
This sequence comes from Nanobdellota archaeon, assembly GCA_030640395.1. Classification (GTDB taxonomy): domain Archaea; phylum Nanobdellota; class Nanobdellia; order Pacearchaeales; family GW2011-AR1; genus JAGLYK01. The sequence continues at coordinate 5,664 of DAOWJK010000021.1, forward strand.
CAGTATTATTTAAAACAGACTGGACCCCTGTGCCTTCATTATAAACATCCAAAACATTTTTCTTAATTTTCTCCAACGCCTGTTTTTGTTTAGAAGTTAATTCTCCAATAATCTCAAAATCTTTTTCACCAGGAATATATTTTATTAAATTTGCCTTGGCAGCTTCCCGCAAAGCAAGTTCTGAATCAGCAGAACAGGGAACAATATTTAAATTTGGAAAGTCCGCCCTTAACCTAGCATAATTTTCAGCCCCATTTTTTAAATCAATCTTATTCGCTGCAACAATCATCGGCTTGCTCTCTTTTCTCAAATGCGAAGCAAATTTCATCATCTGAGTTTTAGTCCATTCACTGGGCTTCTCACTTAAATTCAAGTTCCTTAAAACCTTCTTCACATGCTCCTCTTTAACTTTCAACCCGGAAAACTGCTTTGCAACAGCCTCGGAAAACTTTGATTTTTCCATTTCAGTTTTTCTTGCAAAACTTTTCCAGACTTTCATCAGCAAATTATAAAACCACTTGTTCAATTCGTCTTCTAAAAACCTGACATCTTCTGCAGGATTCCTCATTTCTCCTTCCGGCAACAACTCCCCCTTCTCATCAGTTGAACCAGATACATCAACAACATGAATAAAAGCATCTGCCCTGCTCAGGTCATCCAAAAACTGATTCCCCAGACCTTTGCCTTCTGAAGCCCCTGGTACAAGCCCTGCAACATCCATTAATTCAACAGGAACAAATCTCTGGTGCTCAATGCAAAATCCATGACTTGGATTGCACTGTGTGTTAAACTCCTTGTCAATGCATTCAACTTTCACATAACCCACACCGTGATTCGCCTTTATTGTCGTGAAAGGATACGATGCAATCTCAACCTCTGCCAGGGTCGCTGCTTTGAAAAACGTTGATTTTCCGCATGAAGGTTTACCCACCAAAGCTAACATCATTTTGCACTATATAACCAATTAGGATTATTTTTATCTATTACCTTAATTTTATTTTCTTTTATAAGATTATGTATATGAAATCTCACTCCTTGCCTAGTCATGTTAATTCTATTCGCTAATTGATTAACAGATAATTGTTCAATTCTTAATACACCTAAAATAATTTTTTTATTTCCTTTTACTTTCACAATCGGTCGAGAATATATTTTAAAAGAATCTTTTATTTTCTTTCCTTTTCTTCCCATGTCCACTACAGGATATTTGCTCCTTAATAATAAATAATCTTTATATAATTTTTTCATTCCTTTTCTTAAAATATATAAGTATCCATAATCTTCATTTTTTCCTTTTCCATATATAATTTTCGATTTATAATTAAGAGAGTCGCAAATTCTTTTTAAATCAGATGTTAATAACTTATTTTTTAGTTTGATTATTATTAAAGTGGAATCAATATGTCCTTCATCAATTATAAATGCAATTAAAACTGCCAATAAATGATATTTATTTTTAAATAAAATTTCCTTAGGAATTCTAGCGTATCTTGATAAGAAACTTTTTTCATGAAGATTATAACATCTAAAAAACAAACTAGATAAAACAGGGGGGCAATAAGGTCTGGTAGATTTCTCAAAATATTTGTTCTTAAATGCTATTTCTCCAAATACATTCTCAATCTTTCTAATATATAATTTCCTATAATGCTCATCAAATTGCCTATAACCAAAATACGGAAGTCTGCCTTTTTTCGGATTTATAACAGTTCCATCACTGATATTATGGGCAAGGATCATATCAAAAATAGGATTTATTTTTATAGGGAGTAAAGGAGACTTAACATAATTTATTCCTCCTCCTGTTTTATACGCAATAATATTCTTTTGGAATTCTTTTCTAGAAATATTTAAATTGTTTATTAATATTAAGTAAATTTTTAATGGAACAAAGAAATTTTTTACATAAGATTTTTTTAATATATTCTTAAAAGTAGCTAAAGGAATCTCTTTTGATTTAAATAGTTTAGAATAAGCTTTTGGTTTTGATTTAAATTTAATCGAAATCTTTTTATTTATTCTCTTTAAAATCTCATCATTAATTTTAATATGTACCCTATCTAAATCCCAAATATTAAATTCCTTCATATAATTTTAAATAGTTCGCTCTTTATATAACTTTCCTAAATGGCTTTCCTACAAGACCTATTAACATAAAATAAAGCAGAGAAAAACCTTTAAATAAATTACCCAATATTAAAAATCATAATTTTCCTTGAAATAATTCCTAACCTCAGAACCTTTCTTAACAGGTCTTATTCCTGTTATATTTCCATACATGATGTGTTTACCGAGGTGAGAGCTCTCAATAGGGCCCATTCCAGAACCACCCTCTTTGATAAAATAAAGAGTAAAATTGTTATTAGTTTTATGAGGATAAAAATTAATTTGAATAGCGGAGTTATGAGAAGTTCGTGGATTACATTTTACTTCTGTTTCCAGACTTTTAATTTTAAAGGAGAATTTTTCACATAATTTCTTGTTAAAATCTTTTTTTATTTCATTCTCATACTCTTCTAGTTTATGATTCATTAATAATTCATGACATTTTGCATTATCTTTTTTAGGAGAAGGATAGATGTACCCCCCTAATAATTCTGAATTTTTATATTTTAATTTACCTTCTTCAAAATCAATATAATTACCTGAAACTAAATGTTCTTGAAATGTTCTACCAAAATTCGCATATTCTTGGAAAGTTTTAGTTTTATCACTAACTATTATCCTTGCATCAATCCATTCATTACCAGGGAGCAAAATCTTATTTTCTTCAGTTAATTTTTGTTTTCCAATTGTTTCTAAAAATTCTTTATATTCTTCAAAGTTAAGAAAACCTATTTCTTCATCGCCATGTCGAAGTTGTCGGATAGCACCTTCAAAATCTGCTGACACTGTAGGACCTCCTCCTAAACTGACAGCACTAGACAATTCTATAGGTCTTCTTCTAACAAAACAATCATTTTTTTGGAGATACAACCAGTTCTGTTTAAAATACTGCCATTTCCCTTTTTTAAACTCTTTCCAATATTCTTCGTCGGATGTTTTTGTTTTTTGTATTTTCATTTTATTTCTATTTTCCTTAATTTACTTCTTTAGAGTAAGTACTCTATAAGGTTTTTATATCTTTGTTGTCGAATTGCTACTACAATATAGAAAGACTTATATATCTAAATTACATTAATTAAATATGGAAAATAAAGAAGCTCTAAAAGAACTTGGGCTTAATGATATGGAAATTAAAACTTATCTTGCTCTCCTTAGTCTTGGAACTTCTTCGGTTAATAACATTTCCAAAAAGGCAGACATTATAAGGACAACAACTTATGATGTGCTCAAATCTTTAGTTGGCAAGGGTTTAGCAAGTTATGTAATTAAATCAGGGGTGAAGTATTATGAAGCAGCACTTCCAGAAAAACTTGTTTCAATATTAGAAGAAAAGAAAAAGAAAATATTAAAAATTATCCCAAACTTAAATCGCCTTAGAGAATCAGTATTAGAAAAACCTAGCGTAGAAACCTATGAAGGAAAAGAAGGGCTTAAAACAATTTTAGAAGATATGCTTAAAACAAAAAAAGACATATGTGGCTATACTTCTGTTAAACTCATGGAGTTGCTTAACTATTACTTTCCTAACTTTATTTTAAGAAGAGTTAGATTAAAGATAAAAACAAAAATTATAATAGAGAAGTCAAAAGAAACAAAAGAACTTAAAAAAACAGGAACAAAAGAATTAAGAGAAGTAAGATTTATTGATGAAGCCGCCAAATTTAAATTAGGACATTATATTTATGGGGATAAGGTCGCAATCCTTATAGCAAAAAAAGAAGAGCCAATAGGAATTTTAATAAAAAATAAAGAACTAGCAGAACAAGAAAAATTAATTTTTGAGAGAGTATGGAAAACAGCTGAGAAATAGATTTGCCAAATATTCTCTTAATAAATTCAAACGAGTGCGAATGAGGAAGAACATATTAATTATTTGAAAACTACCTCAACCACATATTTTAAAAATACATAAGAAGTAAAGAAGCTATGAGCCTGTAGCTCAGTCTGGTCAGAGCGCTGGTCTTATAGGATGATAATCCATCAGGGTTATTGCTCTCTGGAACTACATCTAAGAGAGCCAGAGGTCCACGGTTCAAATCCGTGCAGGCTCATAGGAAAATTTAAATAACAAACTTCATTAAAATAATCATGGTTAAAAAAACAAAGAGGTTATACAGAAGTAAAAAAGAGAGAATGATTGCAGGGGTTTGCGGAGGTATTGCAGAATACTTTGACACAGACCCAACAATAATCAGATTACTCTGGATAGTTGGAAGTTTTTTCTGGGGCATAGGAATTATTGCATATCTTGCTGCCTGGATAATTGTTCCTGAGAAATAAAAAAAGCCCCGACCAAAACTCGAACTTAAAAACAACCTCGCGGTTTTTTTTGATTTTCCCTTTTCATTTAAACTATTTTGTCCGAAGTATCGGTTAAATGTGTTCTTGTTTCATGACTATCTAACGAACACATTTAAGAACGCCCCCACCGAGATTCGAACTCGGGTCACAGCCTTTCTCCGAAGAGTTGAAAACAAGTTTCCTGAAAGGGCTGCATTCTTGGCCACTGAACTATAGGGGCTTAAAAGAAAAAGAGAAAATTATTTTATAAAGGTAACTATAAGATTAAATTTATAAATAGCGGTTAAATAGAAAACCCATGAACTTAACAAATATCCAAAACATTGATTTTGAACAAGTAAGAAATTTTTATCTCCAAGACCACGGATCAAAGAACGATCCCTGGGAATTAAAACAATTAGAAAAAGCAAACGAAAAATTTGGAAACTGGGTTTACGCAGAAATCCCTCCTAAAGAAATTGTAAAAATAGTCGCTCCGCACTACAAAGTCGGAGGAGAGATCATCAATCCAAATACAGGAGCATTTCTTGAAAGTACTTACGAAAATTTTATTGCAAGATTAAACCATTTTAAAAAATACAATCCTCAATTCTATCAAAGATTTTCAATTCAAAAAGCGATTGCCCCTCTAAAAAATTTAACACTATTTCTAAGTCAGGAGCCACTTTTTGTAGGAGCTTCATATGAAGGTCTAACGAGATTTAAAGGACATATAACACATCTTGATGGATTTCATAGGCTTATGGGATTAATTGCATTGATTGATGACGGGAATATAATTAAATTCCCCATAAAAACTTGTATTGCTAAATACCCTCGACAAGCGAGACCCACTCTTTCTTAAATGTTTCAGGATTATGATTAGCCCAAAAATAATCAATCGCTTCTTTTGAGTATTTCTCTCTTTCGTTCAACAGAATTACATATTTTGCTAAGAATTGTCCTATACTATTTGCAACAAAATTAGGAATGGCTTTTTTTAAATCAGAACCATACCCCACTGCCCGTGTGATAAGAGGGCACCCGCAAGCTAGTGCTTCAAGGGTTGTTAGGCTTCCTCCTTCAAATCTACTTGGAAAGATAAGCATCTGCGCCTGATTATATTCTTTATTTAGTTTTCCATTCTCAACAAAACCACAATTATTAATATTTGATGAATCAAGTTTAGTATCACTAAACAACTTTATCTTTACTCCCTTCTCAGCCAATTTCAAAATTGTATCAAATCCTTTTTCATAATACATTCCTCTTGCAACAGCTATCGCGTGATCCATAATATGCATATCTATGGGATAAAATTTATCTGGATCTACAGAATTCTTTATAATTTGATTAACTTTAATTCCTGAGTCTTCCAACCCTTGACTAGCAAAATTAGAAACAGCAACAACATATTTTCCTTTTGCAGATTCTCTTTGCAAATCTACTTTTTTTAATCTTTCGTTTGTAACAGAAGGTTCAACCAAACCCTTAACAGACATAGCATAACCATAATAATTACCATGAAAAACATTTATTGCCCGAGGATGGTTCACTGAATAACCATATTCTCCATTACATAAAACAACATCATAATTCTTATCTCTATTCACTTGATTAAAATAATTTCCTACAGCTTTTTCTGTATCTTTTTTAGGTATCTCTCCCAAAGATTCCTGAGAAACGACATCAACATCATGTCCTCCTTCTTTCAAAATTCGTGAAATATCTCTAGTAAAAACTTGCACTCCTCCTGTTGCCTGCATTTTATCAGTAACTATTCCTATTTTCATCTTGTTTGGCAAACCAATTTATTTCCATCTTCAATCGCCTGATTGAATATAGCTTCACGAGTTTCATAATCATTAATTTTTGTGCCAATACCCGCGGCTTTCATAGTATTTCCTACAACAAAGTTTTTATAAATACCATATTTGAATTTTTGCGCAGCCTCAGAAGACTCTCTTCCTAATGTTGCATATGTACTAGTAATAAAAGAGTGGAACCACTCCTCTAATCCCACCCTGTTACCTGTATTGGATCTAGTGATATTACTTTGCTCAACAAAAGATTGGAGTGTAGGATCTAGTTCCTTAAAATCGTGCTCACCAGTTGCACCATATTTTAAGTGTACACAATAAAATTTAGGGTCAGGGGTAAAATAAATGCTGTGACCGCTTCTACCAAATCTAAGTGCGACATCAGTTTCTTCCCTAAAGCCATTTCTCCACGTAAAAAATTCAGGAAAGCCCCCAATCTCCTCAAAGATATTTTTTTTAGCCAAAAAAATTCCTCCAAGATTTGTTATCTTAATAGGTTTAATAATTTTCAAGTCTTCATCAATAAAATGTGCTTCAGGATTTTTGAGATAATCTACTGGAAACCCTTCATAATTTCCAGTTATAATTCCTTCCTCCAAATTCAAAACACCAATTTGATTCTTATCGACTGGAACAGGAACTGTTTTCCTATGGTAAACAGGAAGATGAACTGCAGCTACAGAATCCTCCAACTTCTCAAGAGTAAAATTTGCTCCAAAAAACATCCATTTGCTAAAAACACAGTCGTCGTCCAAAAACATAACAAGGTCATATTTTGCCATCCCAACCGCAAGATTTCTGCTTTTAGAGGACCCTTTATTAATTTCGTTCCTTTCATAAACAAGAGGTACTCCTAATTTATCTTGAAAAGATCTAACAACTTCCTCAGTATTATCTCCAGAAGCGTCGTTTACAATAATCACCTCACCTAAAACATCTCCTTTCTGAACAGCCAAGGATTCTAAGCACCAACCAAGAGGATTAGAATTTTCAGAAACTGGATTTGGACACCGATTAAATGTAGGAACAATAGCAGAAATTTTAGGCAAATTAGTATTTGGAAAATATTTTGGGAAAGATTGATCTAAATAAGTAGGTTTAAAACATTCTTTTTTTAATAAAGTCTGCAACTTTTCTTGTTCTAAAATATTCTTCATAATTTAAATCACCTTCTTCATCCATTTTTTTGCAAAATTTTTAATTTCCTCATTAAAAGAATTCTTTCATTTATAAATATTTTGTTACTTTTTACAAATTAAAATACATCTTTATAAAAAATACTTACTTGACTAAAAACTTCGCAATCTTTTGACCATATATTCATCTTCCAGATGATAGCCCAGTTTCTCATAATATTCACGAACTCCAACACCACTTATCACTTTCAATTTTTTAATCTTCTCCTGAAAACAAATCTCCTCTGCCTGCTTCATCAACCACTTTCCAAAACCACGATGCTGCCCCTTGTAGAGCATGGAATTCAAGACATGCTCTCGGAGTACTCCCTTGGGAGTGGACGTTTCAATTTTTTCTCCTAACTTTAATGTTTGTCCATAAACATGCAACTCCCTAACAATCCCCAAATCTTTTTTTATTCTTAACCTTAATAACCCAAACAAAATATCATCTTTATTCACAATCTCTAAAAAATATTCATCACCCCTACTTGCTTTATATTTTGTAATCTTTAATCCCAAATCCAAATCAAAATCTTTTGCAAATCCAATTTCCCTGTATCTTATCTCTTTAAGCCTGACATTATTTTTTTTGAACTCCTCTTCAATACTTTTACGCAAGTCAATCTTTATTGTCCCTGCCACAATATACTCCGGCGGAATCTCCCTCATCACTCTCATCACCCGGCAATATCGCGGAACAGCTTTCATCATTTCAGTTAAAATCTTCTCAGTTTCCTCTTTAGTATATGGCTTAAATTTTTTCCTCCAATACCAATTCTCTAACTCAGAACCAGGCATCACCTGACACGGATAAAGTTTCAACTGGTCAGGTTTAAATCTCTCGTCGGAAAAAAGTTTCTTAAACAACTTAATATCTTTTTTCAAATCACTCCCGGGCAAACCAGGCATAATATGATAACCAACTTTAAAACCCGCGTCCTTCAGATTTCCCGTGGCCTTGACAACATCCTGCACAGTATGCCCTCGCTTGACTTTCCTGTAAATTTTATCATCAATAATCTGAACCCCCAACTCAACTCTGGTCGCCCCAAACTCCCCCAGCCTGTTAATAAACTTAGAACAAACATCAGGCCGCGTCTCAATACAAAGTGCAACACACCTGTGTTTTGCTTTTTCATTTCTCTTTTTCGCCTCTTCCAAATTTTTAGATATTTTCCTATTCAAACCATCATAACAACTCCTGACAAATTTGTATTGAAATTTTTTAGGATACTCCAAAAAAGTCCCTCCCATAATTATCAGTTCAATCTTATCTGTTGGATGTCCCATTGCCTCAAAAACTTTCAGCCTCTCCTTAACCTGTTTATACGCGTCATACTTCACACGCATCGCCCTCATTACAACAGGCGACCTCGGCGTATAACTTTGCGGCACATTCAGACTCGGGCAATAAACACAATTCCCATGCTCGCACTTCCGCGGCGGCAGCATCACAGCTACAGGCGTAATCCCTGAAATCGTCCTCATTGGTTTTCTAATTTTATGATGTTTTGGTTTTAACATAATGATAAAAAGAGAATTAGTTATTTAAAGATATAACATTTAGTTTCCCTGTTAGGGCTAAAATTTAGTGCAACGTTCCGTAGGAAAATTTTAGAGTTTTTTGGGGCAAAATTTCATCTGGAACAAAGTTCAATTAAGTTAAAAGAATAAAGGGCAAGAATTTTCATCGAGTTAAAGAGTTTGTATAAAGTGTTTGATATTCCATAATCTGTTCATCAATACTAGGAATTTGTGATTTGTTAGCAGTATTTCTTTGTTCTCTGAGAGTTCTAATTTGGGCCATATAGTCTTGTCTTACAGAACTCTGATAACCTTCCCAAGATTGCTTAAGTTCTCTCATGCCCTTCCTATGTGTAGCAATCATACAAAGTATCTGAACTCCTGGAATAAATATTAAAATATCTTTTAGTTTCATTGTATTAATGTAGAATAATAAATGGTATTTAAATCTTTCGGTTTATAATCATTAACAAGTAGTAAATTTCATCTTGCTCTTTCCACTATTTTGCCCAAAAAAATTGAAATGAACAAGCCGTACTATCTACTTTATTAGATAGTACTTAACAAAAGAGGATAAAAAGCGAACTTTGACAAATATTTAAATTTTAGATAATTTGTGTTTTCAGAACTTTTATTAAAACTTGAAAAAGAATTAAAATTAAGAAATTCCAATGAATGTCTTTCTAATGTGTTTGAGTTGTTTTGCTAATTTCAATAACAAACTTTTTAACTCTTTTATTTATTCTTAATCTCATGAACCAAAAAAAAATCTGGGACAATATTGCACCTGAATGGGCAGAATTTAAAACAAAACCTACAGAACACACAATTGAATTTTTAAAAAAACAAACAGGCAATGTTCTGGATTTAGGAAGCGGGGCAGCCAGGCATCTGCAAAAAATAAAATCTGGGAAAATGTTTCTAGTTGATTTTTCTAAAGAAATGATTGAGTTCGCTAAAAAAACCGCTAAGGAAAAAAAAATCCCTGCAGAATTTTTTGTCTCTGATTTAACAAAACTTGATTTTGGAAAGAATTTTTTTGATTCTGCAATCTGCATTGCATCTCTTCATTGTGTTAAAGGAGAAAAA
>DAOWJK010000005.1 GCA_030640395.1 Nanobdellota archaeon
GGGTTTTTTCTAATTGTCACCACTGCCCCGACTTCCAAGTTAGGCCTGACACTCCACGACGGAATTCTTTTTTTTGATTTCATCCTTGCTGGTTTTCTTTGAGTGAGTATTTCAAGAAGCCGAATTCCTTTCTCCAAATAATCTCCAGTCCCGCCTATGCTTAAAACAACTTTCTCAATTTTTATTTTTCTCATTATATTTTCCTCTGTCATTGTGTTATTTTAACTTGTTTAAAATGATGCAGGTAAAATGTTTTCATTTTGCTTCCACCACCATTAACTGTTTAATTAAAACATTAACCTCTTTCCCACTAGCTTCGTTAGAGGTTCTCGTGCCCTCCTTGGGTATCTCTTTTTCATCAACACTTAATCCCGCCATTTTTCTTCGCGGTTTAATACTTTTGATAATTCCTGTTTCTCCGGCATGCTTCCCCGCAATAACAATAACCTTTGCCTTTTCTTTCATCCCAAGACATTTTTCTATTTTATTATCTTTAAAACTAATTAAAACAGAATCACCAACACTGCATTTAATTTCTGACAAAACATTTCTCCCGTCGCTCAGGTTCAACTGGGTTTTCTTTCCTTTCAAAGTTTTCTTGTTCATAATTTTTGCTATTTTATTACTTGCTTCTGAAACTTTTTCAACTTTGAATTTTCCTTTATCTGACAATTCAATTCTGTAGTTTTCTTTAGCAGGAACATTAGTAATCACATCAAACAGCAAAGCACTATTTTTCTCGTCCTTCACGATTTTCCCATTAAGCAAAATATGTTTTGCATGAAGTGCTCGCTTTACTTCTTTCCGGTTCTGAGCCAGTTTTAAAATATCCCGCAATATAATCAAAATCGCCAAACCCTTAAAATTCGGCGTAACCACATACTTTGTGCCCTTGCGATGTATTGGCCAGTTCTTTGGAATTTTTTGTCTTTTTAAGTGTGCCATTTTATTCAGGTCTCCTGTGATGTAACTCTATATATTCGTATTCTGATATTAATTGTTTTCTGGCTTTATGCACATTTGCTAAAGCTCTTCCAAGATGTCTTGCTGTTTGAAGAGGATTGCCCAGTCTAATAGCATCCCTTAAACAAATATAACATCTATCCAATTTCATACCTTCATTGTTTGCAATTTCTATTTTTCTGTTATGTGCTTCTCTCATTTCGTTTGTAACATAATTCATTCTCATTTTTTCTTTTCCTTTTGTTTAGTTTTTTCTTCAACTTTTAAATCTTCTTTTTTATCTTTCTTTTTAACTTCTTCTTTTTTCAATCTCTTCATCCGTTTTTTATCTTCTAAATTTAATTCAATAATTTGCAAGTTTGAAGCTTTCAAAGCCACATTCACTTTTGAACCATCTGTTTTTTTTATCTGAATTCCCTCAACATAAACCTTCAAAAGTTTTGTCTTAACTTCTGTAACCTTGCCCTGTTTCTTCTTAAATTTTCCTCGCATAATCCTGACCTTGTCCCCTTTTATAACTTCAATACTTCTCATCTTGTGTTCTTCTCTCAATGGCTTTGACAAATTCGCACCAAGCATTTTTCTTTTAAGATGAAGAGGAGCTTTAGCTAAATATTTCCTCTGCTTCCGAGGTTGTTTACTTGCTTTCCATTTTGTTGAAAATCTTTGTTTCATTTTATCTAATCATTGCAAGACCAGTAGTACTTAAGCTATAGTCTTTTGGCAATCTTGTCAATCGCGATTTAATTAAATCTAAATATTCTCTGTTTTCACAAATTAATGAAATATTTTCCTTTCCCTTCCAAATTATTAACTCATAGTTCTCTGGATCATTTGGAAATTTCATACCATAAATTCCTCCTGCATCTTTTTTTGGTGCAACTCTTACATTTTCTTCACCAACTTCCTCAAGCATTTTAGCAAAATCTAAATCAACTCTTATGACTCCTGTGTGAAAATATAATTCTGCTTCATAATTTCCAATATACTTATTTACAGGTTCTTGTTTTCTTCTTAATTTTTTAATAAGATTTTTTATTGTTTCCATTTTAAACAACAATACTCGCGATTTTTGCCACACTTGGCCATCGCTCTAAAACCTCCCTTGCAATTGGTCCTTTAATTTGAGTGGCTTTTGGATTTCCTTTTTCATCTTTTAATATTGCAACTGCATTATCTTCAAATGCAATTCTCTCTCCATTTAATCTTCTGTAAGATTTTTTCTGCCTTATAATCACTGCGTCAAAAACTTTCCCTTTCATATCAGGCACGCCTTTTTTCACAGCAACCTTGACCCAGTCCCCGATTTTCGCATAACCTTGCCGCGCCTTCTTGCTCTTCCCTTTTTTAATTCCAACAATTTTCACAATCTTCGCCCCGCTATTATCAGACGAAATCATTCTCGCTCCAATATTAAATGCTCTTGTTGGCTTTGCTGATACTGGTTTCATTCAAAATAACCTCCGAACATTTACTTGCATCAAAGATGCTGACACCTTTCTTTGTGTTTGAATGAATGGAAATTTTATATTTACTTTCATTTTTGTGCCTCCATAAATTTATTATACCTACGAACATCATCATCCCTTTCAATTATCTTTCTTTTACTTCGCATATTAAAATCATCATAAAATATTACTTTATGTTTAGGGCACCCCTCTTCATCCCTTACTAATAAAATAGGATTCCAATAATTATGAGAATGGTTTTTTGGATTGTGAGGTTGTTCTTCGCCAATAAAAATTCCACAAATACCTTTAATTTTAACTTGTTGCCCAAAACCAACTTTAGCCATATCCCATTCTATTCTATTATTTACTTCAAGAATTTTCATTTCCCATTCCCCCCAGATTTAATTTTTTCAATCACTACAAAATGTATAATCTTGCTTAAAGGTCTGCATTCCTGAACTTTTATCAAATCTCCAACATTGATTTCCTTTTCCATGCAAACCGGAAGCCGCGCATGAATTTTTGTTTTTGACTTTTTATATCTTTCATATTTTTTCACATAAATCATTCTTTCAAATTCAATCGCAATCCTCTTATGGAACTTTTTGATTACTTTTCCTTCAAAGGTTCTGCCCCGAACTTTCAGGTTTCCATGAACATGACAATCCTTATCCTTGCACACAGCCTCGGCTATTTCTACATTTTGCTTTCTACTCTCTGTTTTTTCTTTTACCATTTTTGTTTTCTTTACCCTCTTTATGTGTGTTTTTTTTATTCAGATATTGAGTTTTCTTTCGTTTGACCACGCATGGGCGAACGAATGGAAGTTCCTATTCACTAATGGAACTTGCTTCAAACCCAAGATTGACCAGCAGTTCTTTTATTTTTTTTCTGTGGTCTCCTTGGAGTTCAATTATGTTGTCTTTGTAAGTCCCACCACAAGCCAGCTCATTTTTCAGAGCCTTTGCGATTTTCTTTACATTGATTCCACTCTCGAATCCTGTAACAACAGTCACGATTTTTCCATATCGCTTTCTGTCTGTTGATATCTTTATCTTCTGCGAACTTTTCACAATCTGCTCGCACACACAAGCTTGCACTGGCAAGCCGCACTTTGGACATATTTCCATATTTATTTTTCTTCAACTCCCTGATTTTTCAAGTTGTTGAGTGTGAGTATCCTCGCAATTATTTTCTTAATCGCCTTTACTTTTGCACTTCCTGTTTTTGAAACATTCACTTTTGATTTAACTAACTCCAGTTTTAACTCTTTTAATTTCTTATTTCGTTCTGTTTCACTTAATTTTTCAATTTCTTTGTATTTCATTTAAAATAACCTCCGCATAATTTTTGAATGCATGGAAATCTCTGATTTGCTTTCATTTTTTATCTCCTTCTGGTTTTTTAACTATTTTCTTCTTAACAATTTTCTTTTTAGTTTTTTTAATTTTGATTTCTTTGCCTTCGCTAGAAGATACATGTTTGGGTGCAGGTTCAACTGAATTCTCCTTTAATGTTTTAATAAGTGCATCATCAATTATAATCTGGTCTTTTAACACCACATCAGGCGAAAGTATGCTGACTTTAACCCCGACAGTTCCTGGTTTTGTTTCTGCTTTTGCCTGAGCCTTGTCAACCATTTTTGAAGGCTCTCCTGTTTTTTTTAAATATCCTTCTGCAAATCTCCATTGTTTCGCTCTTTTACTCGGCAACTTTCCGTTCAATCTTATTTCCACGCCCTTTGCACCAGCCTTGATGATTCTTTGCAATGTCCTGTATGCAGTAACCTTAAACTTCAAAGGTCCAAATCTTTCCAGACTCAACGCAATCTCATCCGCCATAATCTGTGCATCAAACTCAGGTTGAGCAACCTCCTCAACCTCTATATAAGGATTCTCAAGTTTGAATTTGTTTTTCAAAAGGTTTGTCATCTCTTCAATTCTTTCACCTTTTCTTCCAATAACCAAACCCGGTTTATGCGTCGCAATAATTATCTTCTCCCCAACAGGCGTGTATTCTATCCGAACTTTGCTCACTTTTCCTTTCCCAAGCAATTTTTTAATACCATTTCTAATTGCAAACTCTTCTTTTTTAAGCTGAACAGTGTTTTGTTCTTTCATTCAAAATAACCTCTGCACATTTTTTGAATGAATGGAAATTTTATATTTACTTTCATTTTTTAATTTTTTGGAAATTTAAATCCATATTTAATTATGTTTTTTTTAATTTCATCAAGTTCTTCAGGGAATCCCCACAACCCGTTTATTCTTTCATCATATAGTTGTCTAGCTTCGGGATCTTTTTGAAAAGATTCCCCGCAAACACTTGTACCAAGAATAAGCATATTGGGATTTTTGTCTTTCAAAAATTCACTTAATGAGTCATAACCATTAACAGATAAATCATCAGATGCATCAATTAGTGCTACATTATAATCTTGAGGATTTTTCTTAGACGCTAATTTGGCAGATGAATTAAAATTCATTAATTTAGCTAATCCTCCTTCATTAAAAAAGAATGCAAAATCTTCGCAATGTTCATTCACAAATAATATTTTCGGTTCTTTACTCATTTTTTCTTCTCAACACATTTAATTTTAACATGAGTTCTTTTCTTTTTTGTTTTGCCAAATCTTCCATAAGGTCTCTGAGCAAGATTTGCAATTGCTTCAACAATCACTGGTTCATCCAGTTCATTCACAATAGCATTTGCTTCAAGATTCTTCAGCAATTTAATAAAATGCCCAACAGCTTTTTGCGGATATCTCCCAGACATCATGGCTCCTTTTCTGTGGGGAATCTCGCCCTTCATTGGAACTGCTTTTTTCTGAACAAGGACATCCTCCAAAATTTCTATTGCCTTTTCAATTTTCTTATTTTTAATAAACCTGCAAATCGCAACTGAATGCTTCGCAGATATCGGCAGACTCTTGGCATTAACAACTGCATAATCTCTTTTCACTTTTGGCTTTGTTTTAACTGGTTTCTTTGGCTCTGGTTTTTTATCCTCTTTTTTTACTTCGTCTTTTTTCTCTTGTTCGACATTCTCAGCGGGCGAGGTAGAAGTTTTATTTTTGTCATCAGTTTTTATTTCTGGTTTCTTTTCTGCAATAACTTTTGATTTATCAACTGGAACTTTTGGAACTGGTTGCTTTTTGCCCCCGCTTATTCCATCCTGCATATCAGGGGGTACACCTTTAGGTGTAAAGTTTTCAACTATTCCTGATTTTTTCTTTTCTGCAATTGTTGTTGGTTTTTCTGTGTTTGCCATTTTAATCTACAAATTTAACCTCTCGTGTTTTCATTATTTGTTCTAGTAAGGAATTATATTTTGGATTTTTAGGAAAGATATAGTTTAATTCAAATTCTTCAGGATTTATTAAATATTTTTCAGGATTTATTAAAATTCTTCCATCTTCTGAGAATTCAATTATGTTTTCTCCAAAAGTATCTATCTTTGTTTCTTTTGTTATTCTTTGATAATCTCCGTTTAATCTAATAAATCCATTTCCTTCGAAAGGGAAATTTTGAGTATACATTACTTCAGTAGACATGCATCCACCACTTATCTTGTACCATTGATTATTAATTAAATCTTCTTTTCTAAATGCTTTATGTATTTCTATTGCCATTTTATTTTTTCGCTTTGTGTTTAGTTCCTTTAGTTGCACCCACTCCTGCTTTAGAGTGTTTAATTCTTGCCCGTGTCGGAGCAAACTCTCCAAAAAAATGCCCAAGCATTTCTTTAATCACTTCCACAGGAATAAATTTATTTCCGTTGTAAATAAAAATTTTCCAGCCAACCATCTCAGGCACAACAACCAGACTTCTCTGGTGCGTCCTTACAGCCTTGTTTTTCGCTAATTTTTCTTTAGACCTGTTGATAAAATCCTCAATCTCCTGAAAATTTCTAAGCACAGTTCTTCTCTGCCTTGAATTCAAAAACTTCGCAAACTCCCTGACATCCAGAGTTTTCAACTCGTCAATTGTTTTTCCCTTGAATGTAAATTCTTTTTTCTTAAATTCCATTTTAATTTATTTGATATATATTCCCATATTTTTTTGAAAATTCATTTGTTTTAGTATTATCTAAAGCAATTGTCCACCAATCTCTTTCTTTTTCGAATGTAAAAATTAAACTTCCTGTGCCTTCACTTATTTCTTCTATCTTTGATACTTGTGCGATTTTATTAAACACTTTTGGGCTTCTAGTATTTATTAAATATTTATGCCCCCAAACTACAATTTCTTCTGTGTTTACTCCTTGCTCTTGTAAGTAATTATTAATTTCCTTTTCTCTTGTTAAGTTATCCATTAATATTGCTGTCATTTTATTTTTTCTTCCCAGTTCTTCTCGGTCTCAACAACCCAACCTTTCTTCCTGGAGGTGCATTTCTCTTTGCAACCTTGCTCTTTGGATTCTTTCCCCTTCCTGAACCAAACGGATGGTCAATTGCATTCATCTTTACTGCAGATGTCCTCGGCCATAATTTACTTTTTGATTTTTTAATATAATGCTGTTTTCCTGCTTTCAAAATTGGTTTGTCAAGTCTGCCAGCTCCTGCAATAACCCCAATAGTTGCCCTGCAATTTTTATGAAACTTTTTTTCCTTTTTTGAAGGCATCAAGACAAAAACCGCCTCCCCTGCAAACTTGCTCACTACTGCTGAATTCCCCGCACTCTTGATAAAAATTCCTCCGTCTCCAGGTCGCGACTCAATATTATAAATCTGCGTCTTCACCGGAATATCCCTCAATCTCAAAATATTTCCATTTTCAATTTTTTTGCTTGTGCCCTTGAGGGTATCAAAACTTATTTTCTGTCCCTCAACCATATTCTTAAATGCAGGCATATAAAAACTTCCACTCGCACAACTCACTTTTGCCAACGGAGCACTATGTGCCGCAGAGTTAAACAACTTTGTAACCTTGCCTTCCCCTGAAAGCATCTTCGGATATTTTAACTTAAACCTAAAAGCCTTCTTGCTGACTTTGTAAGTATTAGTTCCCCTGCCCCGTCGCTGTGAAATTATTCGTTTTCCCATTATGCAAAAACCTTCCTAAATTTTGTATCTTGAAAATTTTTAATTTTCATCTTACATCAACCCCAACTTCGTAGCCAAATCAATAGCCAGAAATTTTTTATTTAATTTAACATAAACATATTTTTTATTATCCCTAATCAAAGTCCGAATCTTATCAACTTTCACTTCAAACATTTCCTCAATTTCCTTTTTGATTTCCTGTTTTGTTTTGTTCTTCTCAGTTTCAAAAGTCAAAACATTCTGCGCTTCAATCATCATTACTGCTTTTTCAGTTACTATTGGTTTCATTTTCTCAACTCCTTAGGTATTTCAAATTTAGAATATTCTGGAAAAAGATTTTTCCCATAAATCAATCTTGAAAAACATTCTGCTGTAAGTTTAGCATCTTCAAGTGCGTTATGTGTTGTTCTATTGTCTTCTAATCCACAAAATTTTAAAATATTTGTTAAATCCATTCCACTATAATCTTCATTTTTTCTTATCATAAATTTTCCATACAAATCATGATATTTTATTTGAGATATATTGTGTAAGTCAAAACTCCTAAAATGAAAAGGTATTTTTAACTCATATTCCCTCGCTTTAATTTCTAAAAATCCAACATCAAATTGAGGATTTTGACACAAGAGATTTTTCATTTTCCTTTCTTCAAGCCATCTGAAAAACTTTTCCAATAATTCTTTTTGTGATTGTTTATTTTTGTCTCTTAATTCTTCTTCTGTTTTCCCAACAATTTCGTAAAGTGTTTTGTTTCCTGCTATTGAGACTATGTCTTCGTCATCTAATTTACACTCATCAAAAAATTCTTCCATTGTGTTTAAATCAACTGCTCCAATCTGCCAAATCCCACATCTTACTTTATCAATTCCACTTGTTTCAATATCTAAAACTATTGGATTTAAAATCATTTTAATTTTTCTCCTATTTCTTTAATTGCACCTTCAGTATAAATCGTCAATCTTCCTACTCCTCCCCTTGCTAAATCAGTAACTCCCAAAGATTTAACATCAACAACTTCAAAAGCATTTGTCTTCAAATTCTCGTCTTCCCCGACAACTAAAAGCAATCCTGCATTTGATTTGTATTTTCTTCCCCTTAATTTTCCTTTCCCTGCTCTGACTGATTTTTTCTGCAAAGCCAGCTCAAACAAATCTTTTCCTAAAATTTTCTTCAGACTTGAAATCAATTCTTTAGTTTTCAAAGAAACCAATTTTGCTTCAACAACCAATGGTAGATTTTCAACTTTTTTATTTTTCAAACTAGCATATCTGTTTGCAATTTCCTTTCCATTTGCAGTAGCGCTAATCGCAGACATCAGTGCAATTTTTA
>DAOWJK010000044.1 GCA_030640395.1 Nanobdellota archaeon
TACCTGAAGCAGCAAACCCTCTGGCGAAAACATCGTCGCTGTCCTGTCATAACCCATTACCTGATGCTGCATATCTACTGGCATATCCATTTTTATTTTGAGAGAAATTTATAATAAATTTTCCTTTTGTTTTCTCTTACAAATTTTAGAATTATTAGTTATTTAAAAGGTTTTTGGTGTGGAAATTTTTGTATAAAATCTAAATAAGAGGTTACTTTTTACACAGAAATTAATTCTCTATCTGTTCAAAAGAATCCATCTTAGTAAGAAATTCCTTTAATTCTCCATATAATTCCAAATGTTGTTTGTCTAACTTTATCCAATGTGGCTCTGAGGATTCTAATCTTGTTACACCCTTCAAATCCTTAGGGTATAGGTTGTGAGCAAAAATATTCCTTATCTCATAGAAAGTTATCAATTTATTTTTAAAATCTTTACATAGTTTTAACTCTTCTTTATTATGTTTGTTAATTTCTTTAATAATCTCTAATAATAAATCTGCTCTTGAACTTGAACCAAAGTTTCCTAAAAAGAATTTATTAAATCTAAATATTCTCCCTAAGTTAAGAGGTTTAAAATTATTTTCTTCACCTCCGAATTTTAAGTCTAATCCAAAAGATTTCCTTATAATTTTATTAGAAATATTATCTATATCAATAGTCCTCATAATAACCTCATGCAATAATTCTTTTGGTAATTCAAATTGGTTGCTCATTTTTCAAAAGAGATTAACTCCAAACTTTTAATGAATTCTATAATCTCTATCATAAAATCATGTAAGTAAGGAATTGGAAAAAAGCAACTTAAAATTAATGTTACAATTATGATGAACCAAAAAGTGTGTTCTTTAGCGAACTCTGTAATTCTTACTGGGATAGCCAAAAGACTATTTATCATCTTCCCTCACACAACTCACAAAATTTAAATTTCATCTCCCCAACCCTTTCAAGGTCCCGCTAACTTTCTCAACACTTATTTTCTCGTGCCACACACACAGCCCCGCCCGAACAGAATCCAGCATCTCACGATTTACACAAATAACAGCAAAATCCTTCCCGCTCTTAATCCAACTCAAACCACATTTTGACATTCCCAAAACCCCGATAAAATCCAAAATCGCCCTCTCAATATTTTTATTCAAATCTTTTCCACGAACTAACAAATATCTTTTCTTTTCACGAGCAGATGGTTTAAGTGGTTTCATTTGGATTACCTTGCAATACGAATGCATGGGAGATTTTTAATCTCACTTTCATAGGATAAAAAATATGGCAACCTTTAAATAGTTTAACTATTAAAAAATTTTATGGGAATTATGGAAGGTGGAACTATCAAAGATCTTGCACGACAAGAAGTGCTTATAAATTTTGAGTTTGAACCAAGAGGGGCAAAGAAAAACATTGAAGAAATTTTTAAGAATAGGCACATAACTGATAAAGCATTTAAAGAATTATGTGAACAAGAAGCCGATTTGATGGTGAAAAAGAAATATCTTTATATAAATAAAAAAGATACTTATACATTTTCTAAAGACAATCAAGGGAATTATTTTTGGAAAGAAGCAACCTTTTTAGATAAAATTGAAAATTATGTTTTAAATAGGAGAAGTAAATCTTTCTATTAATCCCCATAAAACAACAAAGTCTTTTCTAAAACATTTTTAAACCACCCTTTCTAATTAATATAAAAGATGGAGATACATACTATTGGAGGATTTAATGAAGTCGGAAAAAATATGACTGTAGTTAAGACTGGCGACGACGCGATTATGTTTGACGCGGGAATTTACCTGCCTGCTGTTATTGAACTGCAGGAGGAAGAGGAACAGCAGCACGTTTACTCTGAAAAAAAATTAAGAAGCATTGGAGCACTACCTGATGATTTAATTCTCGACAAACTTGGCTTGAGAAACAAAGTCAGGGCAATTCTTTTGGGGCACGCGCACCTGGACCACATTGGAGCAGTTCCTTATTTAAGTTACAGATACAGGGCACCTGTTGTCGGAACACCTTTTACAACAACTGTCCTGAAAAAAATCCTGCAGGACGACAAAATAAAAATCCCAAATCAAATAAAATCAGTTAACCCAAATTCAACTTACACAATAAAAGGAAAAAAGAACTACGAGGTTGAATTTATTAACGCCACGCATTCCACAATCCAAACTTCAATGATGGCCTTACACACCCCGGAAGGAATTATCCTGTATGCAAATGATTTCAAACTGGACAACACCCCTGTCATGGGGCTCCCCCCAAATTATCAGGCATTAAGAAGAATCGCAAAACAAGGTGTTAAAGCTTTGGTAGTGGATTCAATGTATTCAGGATTAGAAACAAAAACCCCGAGCGAGAAAATCGCGAGAGCAATGGTTGAGGAAGTTTTAATGACTGTTGAAAACCAGAAATCCGCAATTTTCGTCGCGACATTTTCGTCGCATATAGCGAGGATAAAAAGCATTGTTGATTACGCAAAAAAACTCAACAGAAAAGTTTATGTTATCGGAAGAAGCATGAATAAATATATTTCTTCTGCAAGAGAAGTTAACATGTGCCCTTTCAAAAATGATATTTACATCGGGAGTTATAAAAAACAAGTTGAGGCAATTCTAAAAAAAGTCAGCAGGAACCGGGAAAGTTCTTTGGTTATTTGCACAGGTCATCAGGGAGAATCAGGAAGTATCCTGGACAGGCTCTCAAGAAAACAACTGCCTTTTGAATTCACCCACAATGATAATATAATTTTCGCTTCAAAGACAATTCCGGTCCCGGTGAACATTGCAGGCAAAGGACAGTTGGACAAAAGATTAAAAAAATCAGGAGTCAGAATTTTTGACCAGGTTCATGTTTCAGGACACGGCGGACGCGAAGATTTAAGAGATTTAATTTCAATAGTAAATCCCGAGCACATAATTCCTGCTCATGGTTCAACACAGCAACTCACTCCAATGATTGAACTTGCAAGAGAAATGGGTTATGATGTGGGCAAACAATGTCACTTAATGCAGGATGGGCAAAA
This sequence comes from Nanobdellota archaeon, assembly GCA_030640395.1. GTDB lineage: Archaea > Nanobdellota > Nanobdellia > Pacearchaeales > GW2011-AR1 > JAGLYK01. Next base: position 3,019 of record DAOWJK010000044.1, read on the forward strand.
GTTAAAGTTGTGAATTGGGGAATAAAAATTAACCACATTAGTTTCTTGACAATTTAATGAGAATTAAAGATTTTGTGATTTATTTATAAAATAGAGATCTCCACAAACCTGTTTCTCTTCACGAACTAATTTAAATCCATTCTTTTTCAAAAATTCCTTACATCCATCCTTTAATTTTTTGCTGTGCCATTCAATTACAATTTTCTTAATATTTAACAAAAAATTCTTACTACTTTTCAGAATATCCAATTCACTTCCTTCAACATCTATTTTAAGAATGTCAATTTTATCAATTTTCAATTTTTTGCATAAATCAATTAAGGTTGTTGAATTTACAATTATTTTTTTAATCCTTTTTGCATCTAACCATTTCCGCCTTTGCATTGCAATATCCAAAGCACCAGCGAATGTAACTTCAGGCACCATTTCAAATGTGATTTTCCCTTTTTTCTTTGTAAGAGCTTGATTTACCAAAATTACATCTTTTAATTTATTGCTTTGGATATTCTTTTTCAAAAGTTTAAATGTTGAAGGCACAGGTTCAATTGCTACTATCTTTAATTTTGGATTATTTTCCTTCATCCCCAAAGTATAAAATCCTTCATTTGCCCCAACATCAAAAATAACTTTATCTTTTTTTCCTTTAAATTCTGGAAGAACCATATGGGTTTTGTGTTTAAATATTTCTAAATAAATTTCAATTGAAGATGCAACCGCATTTTTTCTTAGCCAAAATTTAAATTGCCCAATATTTATATCAAAAATCTTTTTACCTTTGATTATCTTTCCTTCTTTTTCAACTTTTTGCCAATCTTCTTTAATTTCCTGCAATCTCTTAAAACTTTTCTTATCTTTAATCCTCTTTTCTATGAAATTGAAATCTGATTTAGCCGTCATTATACTCTTTCAAATTAATTTATTTTATAAAAGTATCTTCTTGATGAAGCCCATTTTTACTATTTAGTTACCTTTTACCTTCAGGAAAAAGAAACTGACTTAACGCTGAAATAAACTCAAACTCATTAGTTATCTTAGGCAGATAAATTTTTCTTCTATAATTCGGATATAATTTATACTTTTTAAGAATTTGTTTTTCAACGCTAGTTGGTGCGACTCTCTTCTCTAAAACATCTTCTGCAAAAGATTTAGATGGAAAGGGAAAAATAAGTATCTCTGTAAGTCTGTTTTTCGTAAAATTATCAGTTATTTCTTCAACATCCTCGTCTCTAAAATACAAATACCCAAATTTTAAACAAGAATCGTCTTCACTAAAATCCTTTTTACTATATGCTCTTCCTATTTCTTTAGGAATCAACTCCCCCATAAATTTTTGCAAGGATTCTCTTGTATATGCTCCTTTTTTTGGTGCAACAACATAATGCACAACACGAGTCTGTGAAAATTCATGGTTTAAATCCGAATAAAAGCCATCCAATGCTTTTTGCACTAATTTTACTTCGGGGTTTGTTTTCAGTGATTGTTCGATATTTGATAACTTGCTCATTTTAATTACCTTAATTTTAAGAATCAACCATTATTTATAAATCTTTCTATTTGTCACTACTTCTTAATTATAATTAATTTTCATATTAATAATCATCTCCAATTTTAACTCACGAGGAAACTTATTAAATTCCTCCTAATTCAAAACCCGCACATTTTTTAAACAACATATTCTTTTATAAATTATGAGAGAAGATATTCTTGGAGCATTAAAATCCGCATTAATCAGAGGAGAAACTCTGAAAAGGGCGATGATGACTTTGTATAATGCAGGTTATAAAAAAAACGAGATTGAAGAATCTGCAGCAGCATTGCAGCAAATAATTCAGCAGCAAAAACCTGTTGCACAGGCAAAACCTTTGCAGCCAATTCAACAACCAGCACTACAACAGCAGCCAATTGCAAAACTTCAACCCAAAACAATTCAAAGAGTTTCTGGCTATGGACAAACATCAACTAAACTTCCACCAAATTTTGAAAAACCAAGCTCAAAGATAAAAATCATTTTGATTATTCTTAGTTTGATAATTTTAATTGGAATACTGGTGGGTGCTTTTTTATTTAGTTCTGAATTAATAGAAATTCTTAATAGTGCATTTAACTAAAATGTCTGGTTTATTAGAAAAAATCCTGGCTTAAAATTTTTGGAAATCAATGCAGGTCCAAAAATACATCTGCAAACAGCCCTTGATTTTTGTTCTTTGAGAAGTTGTGTGTTTGGGAATCGGAATTAAGTTAGTCCATAAAATTTAAGTCTTTTCCAGTAAATCCTCCTTTATATCCAACTTTTAAATCTTTATCCGGATTTAATTTATTATACAATTCAATGAATCTCTCTTCGTCAAGATAAAATTTTCCATTAGAATATTTGTTTTTATATTCTTTGATTATCTTGTAAAATTCTTCTAATTTTGCAAAAAGTTCATCCTGTCTTAATTCACTTATCTTTTCAGAATTTGAATCAATCAAATGAAGAAATTCCGGCAGTTGAAGAGGTTGCTTTAACAAATGCAGACGCCGTTGAATTGATTCAGGTGCAATTTGTTCACAATAAACCTGACCAGTTAAATAAAGAATTGCTCTGGCTTCATTAAGTTGTTGCCACATTTCTTCTGCTTTTGCAAGAAAGCCACTATACTTTTGATACATCAACTCAAGTTCATTCCTTATTTTGTCGTTTTCCAACAAATAAGTATATTTCATTAGTTTTATCATTTTTTTTGGAAATTTATCTCTTTTTATACCACTCTACAAATCCATCAAAATCTTTGACAAATTTTCTTTTGTCAATGAAGTAATTTGCTCCTGAAGCCAAAGCTCTAAGTTTAATGTCGTCTCTTAGAGAACTCATAGCAACAATAACCTGTTTAATCTTTTCTTCACGAATATATTCTTGTTCTCTTAGGTGACCAATTAAATCAAGTCCTTGAGTATCCTCTAAGTTATCAGTATCAAAATTAATATCTATCATAGCCATTGTTGGGTTTACTTCAAAATATTTTTTAACTGCATCTGATGGATTAGTAGCTTCAATTATTTCTTTACATCCATAATATCTTAAATTATCACTTGCTACTTTTAACCATTTTTCTAAGTCATCTACAACTAAAACTCTTTCTTCTCTAAAAATAGGTTGGCCTTTTTCTGTTGTTTGCTCTAAATTATTTACCATTTTAAAGCTAAGAGGAGAATGTTTAAAAGAATTTATATATTAAATAACCACAATCATATTTATATATTCCCTGCCTCTAAAATTTTCATGGTTCGTTTCGCACACATGGCAGATGTTCACTTGGGAGGATGGAAGCAACAGCCACTGCAGGATTTAAATTTTGAATCATTTAGAAAAGCAATTGAAACCTGCATAAATTCAAAACTGGATTTTGTTTTAATTGCAGGAGATTTATTTGACTCTGCCTACCCTGGAATTGAAATTCTAAAAGAAACATTTGCAGAATTCAGAAAACTCAAAAAGGCAAAAATACCCTGTTTTATTATCGCCGGCTCCCACGATTACTCTGTTTCCGGAAAAACTTTTCTGGATGTTTTAGAAAAAGCAGGATTTTGCAAAAACATAACCGACTTTGAGGAGACAGAAGATTCAATAACCCTGAACCCCACAATTCACCAAGGCATTGCTCTTTATGGTTACCCCGGAAAAAAATCAAGTCTGGAAATATCTGACCTGAGAAAAATAAAACTAAATCAGGCTCCGGGCATGTTCAAGATTTTCATGCTCCATACAACAATTGATAAGGCAAAAGGAACCCTGCCCATCGACGCCATAGAAACAGAGCTCCTGCCAAAAGCAGACTACTACGCATTAGGGCATTTGCACATTGATTTCCAATACCAGAATTTCGTTTACCCTGGCCCAATTTTCCCAAACAATTTTCAGGAACTTGAAGACTTGCACCACGGAAGTTTCTACATCGTCGACACTGAATCACAAAACTCCCTCCAAAAAATAGAACTGAAAATCAAGGACGTTGTTTTGCTGGATATTGAAATTAAAAATGCTATTACAGCAACAGAAAAAATAATTTCAGAATTAAACAAAAAAGATCTGGAGGATAAAATAATTCTTTTAAGAGTCAAAGGGGAATTAGAAACCGGTAAAAACTCTGACATAAAATTCCAGCAGATAGAAGAATTTGCAAAATCAAAAAATGCATACTTTATTTTAAGGAACACCCACGATTTGAAGGCAAAAGAAGTTGAACTTGAAATTGAAGTTAAGGACTCGGAAAACATTGAAGAAGACGCAATAAAAATTTATTCAGAACAAAACCCATCTGACTTTAATAAACTAATCCCTCAATTAATTGATTCTCTTTCAATTGAAAAACAAGAAGGCGAAACATCAGAAAGTTTTACAAATCATATTTTGGAAGAAAGTAAAAAGATTTTGAAATTCTAAAATGCTATTAAAAAAAATAATCCTAAACAACATAAGAAGTTATGAACATCAGGAAATAGAATTCACAGAAGGTTCAACATTATTGTCCGGAGATATTGGTTCTGGAAAAACTTCTATTTTACTGGGAATAGAATTTGCCTTGTTTGGGTTGCAGCCTGGGCAAAGAGGTTCTTTGTTATTAAGGAATCAGGAAAAACAAGGAGGAGTTATAATGGAATTTGAAGTTGACGGAAAAGAGGTAATAGTTGAAAGAACCCTGAAGCAGTCATCAAAATCAATTTCTCAGGATTATTGTGCAATCACAATTGATAATGAAAAAAAAGAACTTTCTGTTACAGAATTGAAAAATAAAATACTTGAACTTTTGGATTATCCAAAAGAATTCTCAAAAAAGCAAAACATCCTCTATAAATTCACAGTTTATACTCCTCAGGAAGAAATGAAGCAAATAATTTTGCAGGATTCAGAAACAAGGCTGAACACCTTAAGGCATGTTTTCGGCATTGACAAATACAAAAAAGTTTTGGAGAATACATTGATATTAACCTCTAAAATAAGAGAAGAAAAAAGAATCAAGCAGGGTTTTACAGAAGCTCTTGAATTAGACAAACAAAGCATAGTTTCAAAAGAAAATGAACTTGAGTCAAAACACAAAAATCTTGTTTTGATTGAAGGGGAACTTCTGTTAAAAAAAGAAAATAGAAAAAAAATTGAAAAAGAAAAACAAGCAGTTTCTGAAAAAATACAGGAAAAAAATAAACTTGAACAGGAAGTTGAAAAAACAAAATTAATGATTTCAGCAAAAAAAGAAAATTTCACAGAAAATAAAAAAATAGTCGGAGAGTTAAAAAACCAGATTGAAGAATTAAACAAGTTATCATTTGACAAATCAAAAATCTTGAATCTTGAAAATGAAATAAAATTAACAAAACAAGAAAAAGAGAAGTTTAACCAAAGTAATTTGGAGATTAATTCACAGATAAATTTTTTGATTTCAAAAAATGAAGAATCAAAAAAACTGGAGCAAAAAATTTCAAATCTTGAAGTGTGCCCGACCTGTTTACAGGAAGTTGCAGCTGTTTATAGGGCAAATGTTTTGAATAAAATTCATAATGATTTTTCCCAGAACAATAAAAGATTAGAATCCTTGGAATTTGAGAAAAAACAAATATCTGAAAAAATAAAAATAATTGATGCAGAAATTTATTCCAGAGAAAAAGAAACAACTGACTTAAAAATGATTGAAATAAAATTCCAGGGAATTACTGAAAAACAAGCACGACTTGTCGACGTTGAAAAATCTAATGTTTTTTTTGAAAAAGATATGGAGATTTTAAACAGGCATATTGAAACTCTGAGCAATTCTGTTTTTGAATTGAGCAGTTTTGATAATTTATTTGAATTAAAACAAAAAGAATTTGAAAATGCCTCCAGAGAGGAAAGAATTGCAGAAATAAAATCTGCAGAATTGAAAAAAGAAATTGAAGTTTTTTCTGTTCATATACAGGAATTAAAGGTAAAAATAAAAAAAGCAGAAGAAGTCAGGGAGCAATTGAACTATCTTACTAAACTTGAAACCTGGCTCTCTAAAGAATTTGCTTCTTTTGTTTCTCTTATTGAAAAAAACGTGATGATTAAACTTAAAGCAGAATTTTCAAAATTGTTTGATGAATGGTTTTGCATGCTTGTCTCAGATTCATTTGACATCAGTTTAACCGACGACTTCACACCAATCATAGAACATCAGGATTACGAAATTGACTATGCATATCTTTCAGGGGGAGAAAGAACAGCCGTGGCCCTGGCCTACAGGCTCGCATTAAATCAGGTAATTAATTCTCTGATGAGCAAAATAAAAACAAGAGATATTGTAATCCTTGACGAACCAACAGATGGTTTTTCAGCACAGCAATTAGACAAAATGCGTGATGTTTTGCAGCAGTTAAATATCAAGCAGTTGATAATCGTGAGCCACGAACAAAAAATAGAGGGTTTTGTTGAAAATGTTATCAGGTTTAAGAAGGTTAATGGGATTAGTGTTATGGAAAGTTAATCTTTTATAATATAATCTTCCTTTGAAACAGATTCATCAATCTGATTTCCAAGTTCCTGATATTTTTTATAAAAATATTTTACAAATTTTTCTGCATCTTTATTTTTTGGAAGAAAAATTTTTCCTTCAATTTTTAAATAATCATTTAAAAAAATAGAAGCATCTGTTTTTTCAAGATAGTTTCTTGCCAACTCTTTATAAATTTCATAAAATCTTTTTTTAATTTTGTCATATTTTTCTTTAGAATTTAAATCAATTAAAATTTTATTCCCATTAAATTTTAAAAGTTCAGTTTCAAAAAATTCATTGAGCAAAAATAATCCCTCAAGATAATAAGGTTTATATCTTTCCTGTTCCATCCACGCTATTAAACCAATAGACCTTTGGATAATATTTCTTAAAAACTCTTTTTTTAACCCTTCTTCTTCATTTAGAAAGAAGCTTATAATGCCTCCCATTGTTGCTTTAAATTCTTCTATATTTTTGAATTCTCCCTTAAAATTCATTTTTATTTCAGTATTATCATCCATCCAAAGAGGATGACCATATTCATGACCGATTGTAGCAAAATCATAAATTTTATGCCATTTGTCAGTTTCATTAAATAAAAATTTTCGTGATTCATCTAAAAAATCTTTTTCATAAATTTCTTTAGATAATTTTGTAAAAGGTTTTTCTCTTCCCTGTTTTAATACCATATCTGAAAATCCAAAAATTTTCTTTCCAAAAATTTTTGAAATTTCTAAATCATTTGGAATCACTTGTGCAGTAGCAAGACCATTTAAGTTAGAGCCATAAAATAAAATTGGTTTTGATAAATATAATTGAACTTTTTCTATATTTTCTTTTGATTTTTTATAAATTTCTTCATGGTTTTCTTTTCCAATTTCTTTAAAAAGTTTTTCGTACATTTTTTTTGATTTTTCTTTTTGCTGGCTTTTTTCCAAAAGAAAATTTTCTAATCTTAAATCCCATTCAATTGAAACAGCTTTTCTATAGGAATCATCATAATATTCAAAAGGATGGCTGATTTGAATTGGCGTTGTGATTTTCATCCAGGATTTGTCAACATCTGCCCATTTAAAAACCAAATTATTCGTATTTGTTTCTGAAAAAGCGATTATCAGAACTTTTAAATAATCAATATGTTCTTTTTTTTGATTGTATATTTCATCTTCTAACTTTTCCAGATTGTTTTTAAAATTTTCAAGTTCCTTGATAACTTTTTTTGTTTCTTGAAAAGCCTCAAAATAAGATTTTTTTTCATAACCTTTCTTTGTTTTTACAAGAACAGAATAACACCTGTCTGCTTCAATATTGTTGTGACCAAGGTCTAAAAGATTATTTTCTCTTAAATACTCCATAATTTTTTGTTTATTTTTAAATTTATTTTCCAGTTCTTTATTTATAATTAAAATATGATTTTGCCAGGCAATTTCAAAATTATTCATTTCTAAACCCACTTTATGAACCCCTTTTAAAATTTCAAGATAAAATTTTGACAACAAATTTTTTTCCTCAATTTCTTTTATAAATTTTTCAAATCTTTTTTCATAAAATTCTTTTACCCATAAGTATGTGTTTCTTTTTATTTGCTCTATTTTTTCTTCTGGAAAATTTTCTTTTTTTAGATGTTGTATTATTGAGTCATTTTTTAAAAAAACGAGTTTAGAAATAATTGCGAATCTTGATTCTTTATTGATAGGTATGTTTTGAGATTTTAAAAATTCATCAATAAATTTTCTTTTTTTACAATCTTTGTTAATTATAGAAAAATAAGAAGAAGTTTCTTTATCATACTTGTCTGAGAGATTATATATTTCTTTTAAATTTTCTTCAAATTCTATTTTGTTCATAAGATATCAATTAATCTTGACTTTAAATGAATTTCCCTAAAAAAATCTAATCCGAAAACTTTAAATAACCTATTTTCCCAATATTTTTATAAAGTTCTAATAAATTAATTAGATTATTCTAAATATAAAGACAAAATGAAAAACATTTTAACTGCATTTTTTGCAGGACAAAAAACACAATGGATGCTGAATTAAAAAAATCAATTTTGAAAACAGGAACAACAATTTTAGGAATTGTCTGCAAAGACGGAGTTGTAATGGCTGCTGACAGGCAAATGACAAGAGGACAATATCTTGTTGGGAGCAAAAACTTCCCAAAGGTGACACAAATAAATGATTATCTTGTAATGTCAATTGCAGGAAATGCCGCTGATGCCTTAAGATTTAAAAAATATTTATCTGCAGAATTAAAATTAAAAGAACTCCGTTCAAAATCAAGACCAACTATAAAACAATCTGCAAATCTTTTAGCCTCAATTTCTTATTCTGGAATAAGACAACCTTCGATGATTCCGGCGGTTGTTGGAAGTCTCTTAGCAGGTTTTAACGAAGATGGTTCAACAGGGTTATTTGTGATTAGTCCAGATGGGACAATTGAAGAGATAGAAAATTATGGTGCATCTGGGAGTGGAGATACTTTTGTTCTTGGACTTTTTGAAAGACAATATAAAAAAGACTTAACAATTAAAGAAGGAGTTGAACTTGCAAAAGAAGCTTTAAAATCTTCAACTCAAAGAGATGTTTATTCGGGTTATGGAATTGATGTTTTTACAATTACAAAACAGGGAATAAAAAAAGTTGTGAGTCAGGAAATAAAGCCTGAATACAAAGACCAATAATTTTTAAATTATTTAAAAGGAAATTTTCAAATGAAAAAGATAATTAAATTAAAAAGGATTTCTCTTGCGCGATTTCCGTTGGATTGCAATAAAGAAATCGCATCACGGAACAAGAATGGAAGTTTACAAAAGAAACCGCTTAGGTTTCAAACTACGCAACTTTCATCGGAGGCTCTTAAAAAAGTTGCCCACCGGAACAGGAAGTAAATCAAAGATTTCCATTCGTTCGCCTATAAGTCAAACGAAAGGGAGATTCCAAAGAACCGCTTAGGTTCTTTTGATGATGGATATTTTAAAAAACATAATAGAACAGCTTCATGGAGATATAACTGACGCTGGATTTGAAGGAGCAAATATAGTTCTTTATACTAATAACGAGAAGTTTTTCAAGGAAGGCGAGCCAAAAATAAAAGAAATAGTGAATGAAATAAAAAAAAGAGTTGAACTAAGAGTAGACCAGAAAATTCTTCCAGACCAGGAAAAAGTTGAGAAAGAAATAAGGGAGATTGTTCCGGAAGAAGCAGAAATAACAAATATCATTTTTGATTTTCACAGGAGCATTGTTATAATAGAAGCAAAAAAACCAGGCATGGTTATAGGAAAACAAGGTTCTATTTTGGAAGAGATAAGGCGAAAAACTTTATGGACTCCTCAAATTCAAAGGTCGCCTGCAATAAAAAGTAAAATCACAGAAAACATCAGGGAAGTGCTTTATGCAAATAACAACTATCGGAGAAAATTCCTTAACTTAATCGGGCAAAAAATTTACAAAGGATGGAATCCTGAAAAAACAAAAGAATGGATTAGAATAACTTTTTTAGGAGGAGCAAGACAGGTTGGAAGAAGTTGCATGCTTTTGCAAACCCCGAATTCAAAAATTCTCCTTGATTGCGGAATAGATGTTGCTTCGCACGGGCAGGATAAATTCCCTGTTTTAGATGTCCCGGAATTTGATATAGCTAATTTAGACGCAGTAATAATAAGCCACGCGCACCTTGACCACGTCGGGCTTTTGCCTTATTTGTACAAGATGGGTTACAAGGGACCAGTGTACATGACAACTCCGACAAGAGATATTGCAGCGCTGTTATCTTTGGATTTTATCGGCGTCGCTTACAAGCAAGCCGCAGCTCCATTGTTTAGTTCAAAAGATATTAAAGAAATGGTAAAGCACAGCATCTGCTTAAACTACAACGAAGTCACAGACATAACCCCCGACATAAGATTAACATTTTACAACGCAGGTCATGCCCTCGGCAGCGCAATGACTCATTTGAACATTGGAAACGGCGCGCACAACCTGCTTTACACAGGAGACTACAAATACGGGAAGTCAAGATTATTAGACCCTGCAATAACAACTTTCCCGAGGGTTGAAACAGTAATAACAGAATCAACTTATGGTTCAAAATACGACATCCTCCCGCCGCGAAAAGATTCAGAAGAAGAACTCCTGGATTTAATCAGCAAAACAATTGAAAGAGACGGAAAAGTTTTAATACCAGAATTAGGTTTGGGGAGAGCCCAGGAAACAATGCTCATTTTAGAAGACGCAATGAAATCCGGGAAAATAAAAAACGTCCCCATTTACATAGACGGCATGATTTGGGACATCAACGCAATACACACTGCCTACCCTGATTTTTTAAGCGGGCAGGTCAAGTCCTCGGTTTTCCAGGACAAAAATCCTTTTGTCTCAGACACATTCTTAAGAGTTGGTTCTTCTCAGGAAAGAAAAAAAGTCATTGAAGCCGGGCCCTGCGTAGTTCTTGCCACATCAGGTATGCTCGTGGGCGGGGCATCAGTTGAATACTTCAGGGAGTTTGCAGGAAACAAAAACAACTCAATAATTTTTGTCTGTTATCAGGGTGTTGGTTCTTTAGGAAGGCAGGTTCAGGACGGGATTAAAGAAACAAAAATGATTGTGGACGGGAAAGAAGAAATAGTCCAGGTGAATATGGAAGTCAACACAGTTGCAGGGCTCACTGCTCATGCAGGAAGAAACGAAATAATTTCTTTTTTCAACAACATGCGGCCAAAACCAAAAAGAATAATAATCAACCACGGCGAAGTTTCAAAATCCCTGGACCTGGCTTCTGCACTTTACAAATTAAACAGAGTTGAGACAAATGTTCCAAGGGGTTTGGAAACTTTGAGGTTGAGGTAGAAATAAATAATTTAAAGGTTTTGAGGTGAGATAATGGAAATAATTTTTACAGAACATGTTAAAGATAGAATTAGAAAAAGGAAAATAAGTGAGGACGAAATAATTAATACAATTAAGTATGCTGAGAAAACAGATAAACGAGGCAGCAAATATTTTGCTAAAAAAAATATTGAAAGGGGAAAAATAGAAGTAGTTTACACAAGAGATAAATATATAAAGATTGTAACTGTTTATTGGATATGAAAATAACATTTGATAAAGAAGCTGATGCAGTGTATATTGAATTTAGCAGCGGAGAATTTGCCTCAAACAAAAAAATTGATGATAATACAATTATAGATTTAGATAAAGAAGGAAATATTTTAGGAATAGAAATCCTTTCTGTAAGTGAAACAATGCCTAATGATTTTCTTTCTAATGTAACTATTCAAAATCTTGTTTCTGCTTGAGGGTTGGTTTGAGTTAGGGGAAGGGAAAGTTTAAAAACATGCACCCCTTTTAATTTTTATGGGAATTTTATCAATGATAAATACAATTGTCTTAACTTTTATTTTAGCCGAATTAATAATAACAATTGTATTTACTAAAAATTGGAAATTTCGTTTTAATAAAGTAAAAGGTCACCCACAATTAACCCCCTTTTCTAAAACTTGGAAAGTCGTTTCGGTAACCTTGCTTTTAACTCTTATAATTCTTCCAGTTTTAGATTATTTGCTTTGGCCACAAATAAATGGATTAATTGAAAAATTTGGAATTTATCAATGGAATCTTTTGTTCCTTCTTTTACCTATCGCTTACTTATGGACAGAAAAAAGAATTGTCGGTAGAAAATGGAATAAATATGATTTTATTCCTACCTCAATTTCTTTTATTTCCTTAGTTGTGGGAATACTGGTTTATGTTTATTAAACAATAAACTTTTAAACTTCTTTTATTTTATTATTTTATGATATATAAAAAAGCAGGAGCAGGAATTGCAGTATTTATAATAATTCTTTTAATCTTATTAGGTGTTGCAGCATTTTTTATTATAAATTCAGGGGCTTTAGAAAAGGTAGTAGACCCTTGTGAAAGAGAATTTTCAGATTGTAATCACGCTTGTGGAGAAGGACTTTTAAGTAGTGTGTGTAAAGAAAAATGTTCTTATGATTATAGGAAGTGTAAAAATGGCTAAAAAGAAAAATAATAATCTTGGGTATATTTTTGGAAGCGTCGTAATTTTCGTAATGATTTTATTATCTTTAAATTTTATTTCTGCAAGAAGTTGTACTTATTCTTATGAATGTTCAAATGGGGGAGATCCGTGGGCAGTTACGAGTACTACTGCAAAATATCAAAAATGTGAAAATGGAGTTTGTGTTGAAAAAACAATGAATATTGAATGTAAACAAGATAGTGATTGTAGAGATAAATATGGGGGAGGTGTTTGTGATTTAGCTTTAGTCAATTTTGGAAATTGTGTGAACATTCCCTCGGCAGAATGTGGGGATGGAACTTGTCAACCAAGTGAAACAAAATCAGGATGCCCCCAAGATTGTGATATAGATTGGAAAATAAGACAAATTAATAATCAAAATTCTTCAACCAATACTTTACTAATTATAGGAGCAATAATCATTGGATTCATTGCATTAGCAATAATATTAAAAAAGAAAAAATAAAATGTCTGCAAGTTCAAATTGAAGCCATAATCGTTGATAAATTTGGTTGGGAACATAAATTACTTCTTGTTTCATGGCTTTGGAATGAAAATGATGGGCGGTTTTTTCACCCTTTTCTTACAGAATAATTCGTAATTTTCTTCCTTATCCTCCCACTCAACCCTTCACAACAGCCAATGGTTTTAACCTCGCAACTTTCTTGCTGATTCCTAATTCATCAACAACTTTTATAACCTCGTCAACATCTTTGTAAACTTCAGGGGCTTCTTCTGACAAACACTTCCAGCTTCCTGACTTAACTTTAATTCCTTTTTCATCAAGCTCTTGCTTTACTTTTTCACCTTTGAATATTTTTGATGCTGCGCTTCTGCTTTTTATTCTCCCTGCCCCATGCACAGTTGAACCCCAGGTTAATTCTTCTGATTTTTTTGTTCCCACCAAAACATAACTCGCAGTTCCCATGCTTCCGGGAATCAAAACCGGCTGTCCTGTTTTTCTATAGGCAACAGGAATTTCTTTTCTGCCCGGGCCAAAACTCCGCGTCGCACCCTTCCTGTGAACACAAACTATTTTTTTCTCTCCCTCAACAACATGCTCCTCAAACTTTGCAATATTATGGCAAATATCATAAACAACATCTATTTTAATTTTTGGAAAAATATATTTCATTTCTTCTCTTATCCAATGGGTTATTAATTGCTTGTTTGCAAAAGCAAAATTCGCAGCAGCAGCCATTGCAGAAAAATAATCTTTTCCCAACTTGCTTTTTATCGGCGCATTAATTAATTCCCTGTCAGGCAAATTCTTAAATCCATACTCGTTCTCCATCTTCTTAATGTAGTCAGAAGCCACCTGATGCCCCAATCCCCGTGAACCGCAATGCACCATGATTGTAATCTGGTTTTTTTCCAGCCCAAATGTCCTGGCAATTTCCTCGTCAAAAATTTCATCAACATACTGCACTTCTAAAAAATGGTTCCCTGCTCCGAGAGTTCCCAACTGCCCAATGCCTCTTCTGATTGCTTTTTCCGAAACATTATCCACATCTGCCTGTTTCATGCATCCCTCTTCTTCCATGTGCAAGTAATCATCCTCCACCCCATAACCTTTTTCCACCATATATCTTGCTCCGCCTTTTAAAAGTTTTTTAAATTCTTCTTTAGTGATTTGAAACTTGCTTCCCCTGCCAACACCCGAAGGAATCTTTCTAAAAAGCGCCTCAGCAATTTTTTCCTGATTTCCTGAAATATCTTTTTTTGCCAGGTTTGTTCTCAGCAATCTAACCGAACAATTAATGTCAAAACCCA
>DAOWJK010000026.1 GCA_030640395.1 Nanobdellota archaeon
ATAAATCTAAACATACTTCTCCAACTTTTCCTCCAACTCTTCCAAAGACATTCCCCCGACAAATTGTTCAACAACTTCTCCGTCTTTAAGCAAAACAAAATTAGGAATAGAACTGACATTAAATTTTTGAGCAAGTTCCTGATTCCCATCAACATCAACTTTGCCGAAATTGATTTTTCCTTTAAATTTTTCACTTAATTCTCCAATTAGCGGAGACATCATCTGACAGGGCATGCACCAGTCAGCAGAAAAATCTATCAACACAATTCCTTCTTTAATAAATTCTTCAAAATTATTATTTGTTAATTCTTGGACTAACATGGAGAAAAAGAGAAAAAGAGGTTTTTAAAAGTTTCTTGATGTGTATTTTAGAGCATAATTATATTTATAAAATGATTTGAGATAATATAATTATGATTCAGAAAATAAAAGTAAAGCCGACAGAAATTGAAGAGTTATTCTCCTTGCTTAATAAAAACTGGAAAAGACAAATAATGTATAAATGGCAGTGGGGGGAAGAACATTCAGAACCTAACCCAAGGGATGTTTATAATCTGGAACAGTTTGAAGAATATTCTAAAGGAAGCTCAATAATATTTAGAAAAGAAGGAAAATTTTTGATTGAAAGACACAAAGGTCCTTTCAAAAATGTTCTGACAAATATGGCACCTCCAATAAAAGAAAAGTATATATACAATCCAAAACAGGAAATTAAAAAATTAACTATTGAGAACTTAATTTAAATATATTTTCTACCACAGATTTCTTTAAAAAGAAAGATTAATTTTATTTTTTATGGTGAAACACAGAAAAAGAGTGAGTCTTATAGGAATTCTTCAACATCCAAGAGGAGGATGGGATACTGAAGATTATGCTGCTTGTGGTGCAAGAGGTTGTTTTAGTGAATCGTCTTCTGCTAAAATTCAGAAAGAAGAAAAGGGAAGAGAAGATCGTGAAAAAAGAAGAGATATTATCTTCCGTGAAACATCTGGAAGAGGACATGGTGCAGTATTAGATTTAGCAGAGTTTGCTTATGAAATTAATAATCTTTCAAGAGCATCTACTTTGTTTTTATGTGGTCCACAATATGGTGAACATTTACAACAATCATTAAGAAGAGCAACAGCAGAAAGGGGATTTGTTCCTGTAAAATTGAAAGGAGCAAATGAAATAATGGAAAAACAATTTGAACTTTACGAAAGCATGCAATCAGATAATATCCCTTCTGAAGATGCAAGATTTATTCTCCCGCTTAATACTAAAACAGCAATAACAACAAAATGGAACGCAAGAGAATTAATGCATCTTTATTCAATGGCACAAAGAATGAGTGTCCCAAATGAAGTAAAAAAAACTATAGACAGAATGTATGATTTGGCAGCAAAAGAAGCTCCTTTACTTATGAAAGACAGAACAAATAATTTAGAAGTTTTGGCCTGGCTGCCTTCATCACAATTATTTGCAAAAGAAAATTTGGCTATGGAAAGAATAATCAAAAAATATTCTCAGAATAAATCAAATGTAGTTTTAATGGATGCTTCTGGAAAAGGGGTTATGACAAAAGAAGAAATTGAAACAGCAGTTAATACAAGAGATGAAGCATTACTTTCTATTTTTAAGCATTATCATATGACTTTTTTAGCAAACATGTCTCTTGCTAGTTTTCATCAAGCAACAAGACAAAGAACATGGGATCAAGCAGTTCAAGCACTTCCAAATGCTATAACAAGAGGGAATTATATCACCCCAAAAAGTATCAAAGGAACAAAATATGAAAATCAGTATAAGGAATTAAATGAAATGTCTATTGAATTTGTAAGAAATAAATTAAATTATAAAGAGTCCCTTGGAGTAATCCCACATTCATTAGAAGTTTATGATATTATTCATGTAAATGGATGGAATGGAATGCATTCAATTGGAAAAAGAACATGTACTGAGGCTCAATGGGAAATAAGAAAAATAGCTAAAAGTATGGCGAAGTCTATAAAAGAGTATGATCCGAATTTAGGACAATTCGCTGTTCCCCAAGGAGTAATCTATGGAAAATGTCCTGAAAAAAATCCTTGCGGGAAATGTTTTCCAAAAAATGGAAAGAAATTTATTCCTAAATAATTAAATCAAAAAAAAAGCATTAGAGAGGATTGTGTGAAAATGAAAAGAGGGAAATTAATTATCTTTGATGGTGGAGAAGCAACTGGAACAACAACACATTCTAATTTATTATATGATTTCTTAATTGAAAAAAAAATTCCTTGTGTCTGGACAAGAGAACCAGGGGGAACTGATCTAGGAATTAAAATTCGAAGAATTCTTTTAGACCCGGAAAATCAAATATCTTCTCTTGCAGAATTATTTTTATATGAAGCAGACAGAATAAATCAATATGAGACAATCATAGAACCGAACTTGAAGAATGGGTTGAATGTTTTAAGTGATCGCTCTTGGCCTGCTACAGATGCATATCAAGGTGCTGCAGGAAAAGTAGATATTAATCTAATAAGGCAATTAAATGAAATTGCCACTTTAAACATCAATCCTGATTTGTTATTTATTATCGACGGTAATCCAGAGAAGTTATTAAAAAAAGAGATTGATCCAGATAGATTTGCTGAAAAAAGTTTAAATTATCATCAAAAAGTCAGACAAGGATATTTAGAAATATTAAAAAGATACCCAGAATTCGCAATAAAGATTAATTATAGAGAAGATAATATTAAAGGAATGCAGGAGGAAATAACAAGTCATGTGAAAGAGAGGTTAGGGCTTTATTGAATAAATCTTTAATGATTGTGTTTTAAAATATAAATCCTTAAAAATTCTTTTTTATATTGTAGATTATGATAATTGGTTTAACTGGAACATTAGGCGCAGGAAAAGGAACTGTTGTTGACTTTTTTAAAAGAAAAGGGTTCAAACATTTTTCTGTCAGAGAATTTTTAATTGAAGAAATAAAAAAAAGAGGTTTGCTGGTAAACAGAGACAACATGGTTTTAATTGCAAACCAGTTAAGAGAAATGTACTCACCAAGTTATATTGTTGAACAGATTTATGAAAAGGCAAAAGAAAAATCAGGGGATTGTGTGATAGAGAGCATACGAACAACCGGCGAAGTAGAGGTGTTAAAGAAAAAAGAAAATTTTTATTTAATCGCCGTGGATGCTGAGCCTAAGATAAGATATTCAAGAATTTTAATAAGGCAGAGTGAAACTGATAATATTGGCTATGATGAATTTTTAGAAAATGAAAAAAGAGAAATGTTTTCTTATGACTCCAATAAACAAAATTTAAGTGCCTGCATTAAAATGGCTGATTTTATTTTGAATAATGACAAGAGTCTTAATGAGTTATATAAACAAGTTGAAGAGATTTATCAAAGAGTTTTATCAGGTGAAAAAAATAAAACTGAAAAAAGAAAAGATTATATTTCATGGGATGAATATTTCATGGGAGTTGCAATGATTTCTGCAATGAGAAGCAAAGACCCGAATTCGCAAGTTGGTGCCTGTATAGTTAATGAAAAAAATCATATTGTTGCTACAGGATATAACGGATTTCCAATAGGATGCTCTGATGATGAACTCCCGTGGAAAAGAGAAGGAGAAAAATTAGATACAAAATATGTTTATGTTGTTCATGCTGAAGCAAATGCAATAACTAACGCGACTGTTAGATTGGACGGCTGTAAAATATATCTTGCAATGCACCCCTGCAATGAATGCACTAAATTAATTATCCAGAGCAGAATAAAAGAAGTTATTTATATCAGTGATAAGTATGCGCATCTTGACGAATACAAGGCAGCGAAAAAAATGCTTGAGATGGCAGGTGTAAAAACAAGGCAGTTTATTCCAAAACATAAACATTTGATTATTGACTTTGATAAGATTAATCAGTGAGGGGATTTGGTTGTTGAAATAGTTATTAATCAAAGAGTGGTAACAAAGTAGAAAGGTTTATAAATAAAGGAATTCTCTAAAGTTTTATGGGAAGAATAAAAGAACAATTAAAACGCATGGGTTATAATGCCAAAGAACGAGCATATGTTTATAGCGGAGCAGTTATAGGGGCAGTAGCTCCAATTGTCGGTGCAGAATATTTGTTATCTAAGGCAATTAATCCAGATAATTGGGTAGGCGAAGCAATTGCATTGGGCGGAGCGTTATTATTAAATGCGAGTTCTATGATTAAATCACCACATCTGCCGATTCCAGTTTATACAGCAGGAGTAGGAACAATAATTGGGAATGCGTTTGCACAGAATTCTAGTAGAAAGAGATTTAGAAAAAAAAGAGATTTAGAAAATTTAACAAAAGAAACATCAGAATAAATTTTTCTATATCCTTTCAGAAAAATAGATTTTAAACTATCTCACCCTACATTCTAACAGATATTTCTTAACTTTTGTCTGCATTTCATTTAATAATCTGTCTGGAGTTTCAGAAAAATTCTCTAATCTTTTATCAACCAACCCCTGTTTTCTTGGAACAAATTTTTGCAAGTAATATTTATGTTTTTTACTTCCAGTAACCTCAGCAATTAATTTTCCAATTTCTTCAACTTCTTCTAATTTCATCCATCTTATATTCTTCTCATCAATTATTGGGGAGATTGTCGTCCTAAACTCATGCTCAACACCAGATTCAGAAATGATTTTTATACTTTTTTTAATTTTATCAATATTAACTTGCACACCAGCAACTCTTGAATATAAATCAGACGGAGCTTTTACATCCATGGCAATATAATCAATCAACCTGCTGTCAATCAAACTTTTTAATTTTTCAGGAAAACTTCCATTAGTATCAATTTTCACACTTAATTTTTTTTGTTTTATCTCTTTGATAAATTTTTTTAATTCTCCTAAATCTGAAATAAGAGGTTCACCCCCGGTCAAGCAAACTCCTGTAATAAATTTTTTTCTTTTTTCCAGCTCACCTAAAATTTCTTTTTCAGTCAAAACCCCGCCTTCATTAAAAACCAAACCAGGGTTATGGCATGAAGGGCATTTAAAATTACACCCTCCAAAAAAAATTGTGGAAGCAATCTTATCCGGATAATCTAACAAAGTTATTTCCTGGATTGCTTTTATGTTTAAGACCATTTTTAACTATCAATCAACTCAATAAATTTTTCATAATCAACGTTGCAATAAAGTTTTCCATTGCAGACAGCAACAGGAGTATCAAAATCTTCAATTCCCTGCTCCTTCGCCATTTCAATAAGTTCCCGTATATGCTCTTCTAAAATTTCCTCATCAAAATCTATTTTATTTTCTTTAAGTTTGTCATAAAGTGCCTCGCATTTATCGCAAGTTGGTTTCTTAAATAACTTCACTCTCATTTTGATTTGTTATATTTGCAGTTTTAAATTCTACTCTGTCTTTGAATTCTTCTCTTTTCCCAAGATTCCATTGATTTATTGGTCTTATATAGCCAACAATCCTTGAATAAATTTCGCAAATAGTTTCTTTTTCTTCAACCTTACATTTTGGACAAAAAAGATGCTCTCCAAAAATATAACCATGAATCGGGCAAATTGAAAATGTGGGAGTTATGGTAAAATATGGGAGCTTGAACTTGGCTGAAATTTTTCTTACAAGCAATTTAACCATGTCTTTGTCCAGTTTTTCGCCGACAAAAGTATGAAAAACAGTCCCTCCGGTATATTTAGTCTGCAGGGAATCCTGATTTTCCAATGCCCTGAATAAATCTATTTCAGCGTCAACAGGAAGCTGGCTTGAATTTGTAAAATATGGTTCAGCACCTTGTTTTACTGCTTCCTCGTTGGCAACTATAATATCTTTGTATTTTGCTTTGTTGTGTTTTGCAAATCGATAAGTTGTTCCTTCAGCAGGAGTTGCTTCTAAATTAAATATTTCTCCTGTTTCTTCCTGATATTTTCCCAATCTTTCCCGCATAAAATCTAAAACTTTTGCTGCAAAATCTTTTCCTTTTTCTGTTAATAAATTTTCTGTTGCAAAAAGATTTTGAATTGCCTCGTTCATTCCAAGCAAGCCAATTGTTGAAAAATGATTTTTCCAATATTTATCAAAGGCATTTTTAATTGTCTTCAGATAAAATTTTGAATAAGGATACAATCCTTCGTCGGTAAATCTTTCCAATGCTTTTCTTTTAATTACCAGACTTTCTTTTGCCAAATCCATTAAGTCGGCGAGGGTTTTAAAAAATTCTTCTTCATTCTGGCTTTCATATGCTATTTTAGGCAGATTAATCGTCACCACTCCAATTGAACCTGTAAGAGGATTTGCTCCAAACAAACCTCCCCCTCTTTTTCTTAAATCTTTGCTGTTAAGGCGCAATCGGCAGCACATACTCCTGGCATCTTCGGGGTTCATATCAGAATTTACAAAATTTGAAAAATAAGGAATCCCATATTTTGCAGTCATCTCCCAGATACAATCATACTCTGGATTTTCCCAGTCAAAATCTTTTGTTATATTATATGTTGGGATGGGAAATGTGAACAACCTTCCTTTTGCATCTCCTTCCATCATCACCTCGGCAAATGCCTTATTAATCATATTCATTTCTTTTTGAAACTCGCTGTATGTTCTTTCCTGAAACTTCCCCCCAATTATCACTCGTTCTTCTTTCATATAATTAGGGACTTCTAAATCCATGGTTATATTTGTGAAAGGTGTATTTCCTGTAATAAACACCTTGCCATTTCTCCTCGCTATTACTGTTTCATTATCTGTATTCGGACACCAAATAATACCCTTATAATTTACTTTTTCTATTTTTTGAATATATGTTTCTTTGTGTTTAATTAATCTTAAAACATAAATTAATTTCTTGCCAATTGTTGGCTGTCTTGTTAAAACACTAAAACCATATTCAGAATTAACCGCAATTTGTTGCAGTCCGTCTAAAATTATTTTGTTTGTTGTAGCAATTTTGCAATTCTCAAATCCATCTGCTTTAAGATATGTGTCTAAAAATAAACGCGATTGTTTTTTACTCATATTTAATAATATCTTTGGGATAAAGTTAATGCTTTCTTTTGTTTCAAATAATTTGTGTATTTTTTTTGAAGATTCTGCATTTAATCTCATCATTTTAACAGAATCGCCCAAAGCCGGAGAAGAATCTCTTTCACCATATTTTAATTTGAATTTATCTAAAAGATTTTTTATCTCTTTATATTTATTATAATTTTTTATCTTTGATTGATAAATTGTAATCCTGCTTGAATGTCTGTGTTTTTGATTGGAATTTTCTATTGTTCCTTCTGCGATTATCCATGCAAGTAATTTAATTTCTTCATCTTTTAGTTTTGAATCTTTAGTAATATTTTTCCCAGAAACAGGTATAATAAAAGGAGATTTCATTTTTTCAACTTCTTCAATTTTTTCAAGGACATATTTATTTGTCTGGAATTTTCTCCGAACAACTCTATGCCCCGGGGAAATTAATTGATCTTGTATCCTGTTTTTTAGATTATACATAATTCCCTTGTAATCTTTTTTAAATAATTTTTTAACAGGTTTATCCTCGATAATTCCTTTATTAATGTTAAATGTTTTTATTATACCCCCTTTTTTTAAATCACTATACCCTTCCCAGCCATCAGGGGTTAATATTTCTGTATCTTCTGACATGCACTGAAACCCAACCCTGGTCGGCACTGCCATATTAAAGCAAAATTCCTGAAGACATTGTTTAACTTGTTTGTAATCCAGATTATCATAGCTCACAAAAGGGGCAAGTAGAGTGTCAAAATTTGAAAAGGCCTGGGCACCGGCAGTTTCCCCTTGTAATGTATAAAAGAAATTAACCAATTGTCCCAAAACCGTTCTAAGATGTTTGGCAGGTTTTGTCTGGACTTTTCCAGGAACTCCGGTGAATCCCTGCACAAGCAAATCTTTTAAATCCCACCCCACGCAGTAGGCGCCTAATGTCCCTAAATCATGTATGTGAATATTTGTATCTTTGTGAGCTCTTCTTATTTTTTCCGGATAAATTCTGTTCAGCCAATAATTTTTAACTATTTTTTCTGCAATATAATTGTTTAATCCCTGCAGGGAAAAACCCATATTAGAATTTTCCTTTATTTTCCAGTCTTTTAATCCAACATAATCTTCAACAACCTGAATTGTGTCAAATATTGCTTTTACTTCTCTTAAATCCTGATGGCTTTTTCTGTAAAGAATATATGATTTTGCTGTTTTAGCATGTCTTTCTTCTATCAAAGTTTTTTCAACAATATCCTGAACTTTTTCAACATTAGGAATTCCCTGGCCAAATTCTTTTTCAATCTGACTTACAACTAATTCTCCTAAATATTCTGCTCTTTTCTTATCTTTTCCTCCTACTGATTCAACTGCTTTCCAAATCGCAGTAATTATTTTTTCAGGCTCAAAGAAAACAATTTTCCCGTTTCTTTTTCTTATTTTTTCAATTGTAGTTTTCATTTCTTCTTCCCCAACTCCTTTAATTCATTTTTAAAATCTTTAACACCTTGAAAATTCCTGTAAACCGACGCAAATCTCATGTATGCAACATTATCTAATTTTTTTATTTTTTTCATGATTAATTCCCCAATAACCGAACTATTAATTTCTTTTTTTCCCTTTCGTCTTAACTGTTCTTCAATATCATTTATCATTTTGTCAATCTTTTCTTTTGAAACAGCCCGTTTTTCAAATGCTTTGTCAATTCCTTTTTCAAGTTTTTCTCTGCTAAATTTTTCTCTGCTTTTATCTTTTTTAATTATATATAAATCACTTCTTTCTATTTTTTCATAAGTTGTGAATCTTTTTTTGCACTTCAAGCACTCTCTTCTCCTTCTTATTCCGTCAGGAGAGCTTCTTTTATCAGTTACTTTCAATTTTGTACTTGAACAATATGGGCAGTTCATTTTTGTGAGAGTGGGGGATATACAACATGTTGTATATTTAATACTTCTTTATTACTATAAGTTGTATAAGCAAGAAAACTAAATATAATTAGTATTTAAATATTTAGAACTATCTTAAAGTAACTATCTCATCAGTTTACACATTTTACATATATTATTTCTTGATGGCTCCCCGCAAATTTCGCAATATTCAACCTTATCCTTCCTCCTTTTTTTATTTTTCACAAAAATTTTCTCAAAATTCTTTAAAATATTTCTCTTGTCTTTTTCAGGCAAAGTATTCAAAAACTTCCTCACCTGTATTCTGTACGAATCCAATGCACACGGACACTTGTTATAAACAACAGAAAGTTTTTTCTGTTTTG
Organism: Nanobdellota archaeon; assembly: GCA_030640395.1. Lineage (GTDB taxonomy): Archaea > Nanobdellota > Nanobdellia > Pacearchaeales > GW2011-AR1 > JAGLYK01. Next base: position 9,249 of record DAOWJK010000026.1, read on the forward strand.
AAAATTTTCTAATTTCTTTCTCTGCAACATAAAACAAAGGTTTTATCCTTGGAATAAATTTTCTGTCAGAAATGTTTTTTGTAACAGGTCCGGAACTAAAACTCAGTTTCGGACTTCCTTTCAAAACATTCATCAGACAAGTCTGCGCCTCGTCATCTAAATTATGCCCTGTTGCAATTTTATTGACCTTCAACTTTCTTGCCTCACGATTCAAAATCCATTTTTTCAAAACACCACAAATTGCACAATTTCTCAACTTGGCTTTTTTTTCCTGAACACCAGAACGCAAATAACACATTCCCGCACCCCTCTCTTTTTCAATATCATAAACATGCAACTTTATTCCCAAATTCTTACAAAGTTTTTTCACAGCCTCCAGGCATTTCTCACTATATTTCCCAATTTTCAAATCAATATATAATCCTTCAATATCATACCCAAACTTTTTTAGCAAATAAGCAGTTGTTGCAGAGTCTTTTCCTCCGGAAAGTGCAATCAAAATTTTTTCTTTTTTGCCCTTTGTGTTTATATCTCCTCTCACAGAGGGTACACCCTTGGGTGTGGAAAGTTTAATTTTCTTTAATGTTTGTCTGACTTTTGTTTCGAGTTTCATTAACAAAATAATAAGAAAGAGTATTTAATATATTACTTAGATTTTTTTCTTCCTCACCACGCAAAATCCTTCCCAGCTAATTATCAATGCAAGAACAATTAATGCTCCGGCAAAAATACTTAATATCCAATTGCCCTCGGCAATAAAACCTGTCTTGCTAAACAAACTATAAAATAAAGCAGAAATTGTTGTCAGCATCATAAAGATTGTAGGAATCACCAGGAACTTCACACTTCTTTTTTTCTGCACAAAATACGCACTGATTGTTATCAATCCAATAGCAGCAATTAATTGATTGGAAGTCCCGAACATTCTCCATAAATCTGCATAAGCATTTGTTACAGCGAGGACATAAGCCGGAACAACCGCAATAAGCACTGCAGCCAGTTTATTCTGGCAAATTTTATGCTTGATGTTTTCTGCAATCAACATCCTGCTAATTCTGCTTGAAGTGTCAAGTGAAGTAAGAATAAACTGGTTTACTAAAAACGCTCCAATCAAGCTGGCTAAACCAAAAGATAAAAATGGCAATCCAATTTTAGAGACAATATTCCCAAATCCGTTGCCAAATGCAATTACCCATCCCTGGTCAAGCGAACCTAAAAAGTTCAGATGACCTGTATCCCAATTTAAACTTGCAACAAACAATACAACTAAAAGTGCCAAGATACCCTCGGCAATCATCCCCCCATAACCAATGAACTTTCCATGTTTTTCTTTTGCTAATTGCTTGGAAGTCGTGCCAGAAGAGACCAGGGAATGAAATCCTGAAACTGCACCGCATGCTACTGTGATAAAAAGTATGGGCCACAACGGCAGGTTGCCTGCCACATACATTGGAGCATTAATCACAGGACGCACAATTAAAATGGAAACAAATCCAAGCAGCAAAAACAAGAGCAACTGAATTGAAGAAAGGTAATCACGAGGCTGCAAAAACATCCAGACAGGAATCAGCGAGGCAATCCCTCCGTAAGCAATAAGAATGGTTATCCAGAAAAACTTAGATGCCGACGCTGAAAAAGGAAGAGAGAGTGGAAAAAGATATCCTATGTACATAAAAAAGAAAGCCACAACAAGAGCAGCAAGACTTGAGCTCCAGGGGTTTGCCTTAAACTTGTAAACTGCCACTCCGAGGACAAACGCAATAATGCTAATTGCCAGAACAGGAATAACCAGCATGGGCTGAGCAATAATGCTGTCTGCAGCAGAAACAGAAAACACTGCAATAATTAGTGTAAGAGCTACCCAAATCATGAGAGCGAAAATCTTCCCAGCCTTGCTGTTAAGAGATTTTTCAGTAATCTTGGAAATGCCTCTTGCCTTGTTTCTGACAGAAATCATCAAAGACAAATAATCATGAACTGCCCCGATAAAAATCGTCCCCACAATAATCCACAAACTTGTCAGAGCCCATCCAAAATAACTCACCGCGAGGATAGGACCAATAATCGGACCTGCACCTGCAATTGACGCGAAATGATGCCCAAAAAGAAAAAACTTGTTGGAAGGATAATAATCTATTTTCCCCTTGTTCAAAACCGCAGGAGTTTTTTTATTAGTCGGCTTAATTTTTTTCTCAATATATTTTCCATAAAGAAAATAGTTTCCAATTAAAAACAAAATACCTGCAACTGCAATTAATGCTGCGTTTACCATCTTTTCAAAAAAGAAGAAGAGGAGTTATTTAAAGATTGTGAAAGACCATTTATACTAAACAAAAAAAGAAATTGAAGTGGTTTTTTAGAATACAAATATTTAAAAAAACTTTCTTTCATCTAATATTTATGAAACCAATAACTTATTACAGCACAAACAACAAGGCTGAAAGAGTTAACTTTGAAACTGCTCTACTAAATGGTATGGCTTCTAATTATGGGCTTTATATGATGGAAAGAGAAGATGTTCCAAAATTATCTTTAGAACAAATTAAAGAAATGACTATCATGGATTATCCGCAAATTGCATTCCAAGTTTTAAACCCTTTTCTTAGACAAGAAATATCTCAAAAAAAACTTGAAGGAATGTTAGCCGATGCTTATAGAGAAGACAAAATTCCAACAACTATAGAGCATATTACAGGAAAATCCTATATAATATGGTTAACAAAAGGTCCAACATATTCATTCAAAGATTATGCTGCGAGATTCTTTGGGAGAGTATTAAACCATTTTCTTGAAGAAAGAGAATTAAAAAGAACCGTTGTTGTTGCCACAAGTGGAGATACTGGCGGGGCAGTTGCAGATGCGTTATATGGTCTTGACAATGTGAACAATATTGTATTTTTTCCAAAAGGAGAAATAAGTGATAGACAAAGACGACAAATGACAACACTTAAAGATAATGTGTATGCTTTTGAAGTAAATGGAGATTTTGATGTTTGTCAATCCTTGGCAAAAAACCTTCTTGGAGATAAAAAATTTGTAGAGTCTGTTTTTAAGGATAGAGATCATTTTACTTCTGCAAACTCAATAAGTGTTGGTAGATTATTACCTCAATCAGTTTATCCATTTTTTGCGTATTCAAGAGTTGCCAATGAGGGGGAGGGCATGATTGCTTCTGTACCATCTGGAAATTTTGGAGATATGATGGGCACATTATTAGCTAAAGAAATGGGATTGCCAATCAGTAAAATTTTAGTCGGGCTCAACCCAAATAAGCCATTTCTTAATTTTTTAAGAACAGGAAAATATCAAGTCTCTGAATCAATTGAAACACCTTCATCAGCAATGAAAGTTTCGCATCCAAGTAATCTGGCAAGATTAGTTGACTTTTACAAAGGACATATGTTTGATAAAAGAGATTCTTCTACGAACAAAGTTATCCAAGAAGGAGTGATCGATGCAATGCCCAACCTTAAAGCAATGAATAAAGATTTATTTGTATTTAGTATTTCTAATGAAGAACATTATGAAACTATGAAAGATACTTTTGAAAAATATGGTGTTATCCTCGAACCTCATGGTTCTGTAGGATGGAAAACATTAGAAGCATTTAATCGAGGAGAACACAACGAACTTGCAGTTGTTTATGAAACTGCTGATCCCGGAAAATTTCCAACTGATGTTGAAAAAGCAATAGGAATCTTACCCCAAGTTCCTGAAGGTATGAAAAGACAAGAAAAAATGGAAGAAAGAATTTATTCTATTGGCAATGAACCAGACAAAATAAAAACTGAAAAAGGATTAAAACTTAAACTAAGTGATTCCCAAGTTGGAGAAGCTAAATATAAAATTAAAGAATTGTTTTCTTAATCATCCTGTTTAGATCTTAATTAAATCTTTATTTTTTCATCTTAAAATAAAATTATACTTCCAGATAATTTTGGGGTTGAGATTTCACAATATTCTTTTGCATGGCCTCCTAAATAAAAATAATCTATATGATTTTGATTTGGATCGCTACAAATATGTGATCCAGAAAGAAAAATTTCAGAACCAATTAGCTTCAAGTTCGGCTTTTCAAATGCATGTTTTATCTGCCCAGCTTCATTGTAAAATGTTAAAAAATAAAATGGGAATCCATTTTTTTCCGTAGGTAATTTAGTCATCTTTACGCTTCCATCTGGATAATAACTTTCATCAACATCTAATGTTCCATATTTCTTTTTTGTAAGTTTTTTATTTTTCATTCTAAACATGGGCACGAAGGGAATTGAACCCTTTTCTCGCGGGCTGGAGCCGCGTATAATACCAGTATACTACGCACCCTTATAATAACAAGAAATCTCTAATTTTTAAGTTTATCCTAATTTTTTTATTTCCCTAATTTCCTCTCCAGAAATAGAACAGCCTTTAAATTTAACAGCCCAAAGCAGAGCATCTAATAATTTTCCGTTCCCCATTCTCACAAGTTTTTTCTTGTACGCAATATAAACCAGCTCAGCAGACCTGATGATTTTGAACTTTTTAAATCTCTCAAAATTATTTTTTTTAGAAATTATCTTTGTGTGCATTTTCTTTTCTAAAAAACTTCCTAATTTCTCAGGGTTTTCAACAAGCATCCGTGTTGTCCTCTCGTCAATTGCCACAACATTTAAAATCTTTTTTTCAGAAAGAATCCTGCTTAACGCCAAACAAGAAATTTCCCCGGAACTAACTAATTTAATATTTTTGCCTTTTCCTTCAAAAATACTATTTGCAATATTCAAAATTTCTTTTGTGTTTTTCTGAATTCCTTCTTCATTTGCAATTTCAAGAACACCTTCATCCAAAAGATGCTGAATCTTCAACGCCTCCAACTTAAACCGGGGTATTGTCATTGGTCTGTCAACAACTTCTTTTTTCACATCCTGCGTAATCAAAAAACTTCCATTAAAAACTTTTTTCAAATCTCTCAAAATATCCAAAATCCCATTCATAGCAAAACTAATCAAAGTGCTTGAGTCAAATATTATTGCTTTTTTTAGTCTCATCCAAACACCTCTTCTATAAGTTTAATTCTCTCCTTAACTCCCAATGTCTTGCTTTCAGGAGCATCTGAAATTCCTGTTTGTCCTGCATAATTCGCAAGTTCCCAGACTGTAATTCCCAAAAGTTTCGCAGTGTTCTGCATTGAAACCCCGTGCCCGTAAATCTTCGACGCCTTGTTAATGCTCGCCTTCCTAAAAACTTCCTGAATATATTTCTTCATCCTCGGAGAAGTTTTCCCAATCTCTGCACGCAATTGTTTTAAATTTTTCTTCAGTAAATTCTCATCTTTCTTAGCACTTTTAATAACCTCATTAATTTTCCTGACTACAACATCTAAATTTTCAACATATCCTCTCTCCAAAATCTTGCCCAAAGAATAAACAATCACCGCAACAGCAATGTTGTCTGCATCCTGTGTCCGCGAAGCAGTATTATTTGTCTGGTCACTCAATTGCTTAAGTTTTAAAGTATTTTTCGCTTTCAGGGCAACTTTGGTTTCTTCAAGAATCCTAATAATATTTTCAACCTCTTCCATAAAAATTCCAAGAAAAAAGATTATTTAAACCTTGATATTCTGATACAAACATGAAAACAGTAGCAGTTCATAACGGAACTTTTCATGCAGATGATGTTCTTGCTGTAGCCATTCTTAGATTGCTCTATCCTAAAATAAAAATAATCAGAACAAGAGATCCTGAAAAATTTAATAAGGCAGATTTTAGAGTTGATGTCGGAAGAAGATATAATCCAAAAACAGGTGATTTTGATCATCATCAAAACGAATTTAATAAAAAAAGAAAAAATGGAATTCCTTATGCTTCAGCAGGATTAGTATGGAAACACTTCGGAATGAAATTTGTTAATTCAAAAGAGGGATTTAATTATATCGACGGGAAAATAATTCAAATACTTGACGCAGAAGATAATGGTGTTCAAACTTATTCTACTGAGATTGTTCATCCTTATACATTAGGAAATGTTATTGTTTCATTTAATCCAAATTGGCAGAGAAGAGATTCTAATAAAGATAAGTTATTTGAAAAAGCAACTTTATTTACAAAAAATTTATTGAAGAGAGAAATAGATTTTGCTAATGGGATGACAAAAGCGGATAAAATAATTAAAGACACAATTTCAAAATCAAATGGAAAATATCTTGTATTAGACCATGTTATGCCATGGAAAAAAATAGTAATAAACAACTCTAATATCAAATTTGTTCTCCACCAACAATCTGATGGAGATTGGTTTGCTTCAGCAGTACCAGTTAAGGAGAATAGTTTTGAAAATCGAAAACTATTCCCAAAAAAATGGGCTGGATTAGCAGGCAAAGAATTAGCACAAATAACTGGGGTAGAAGATTCTATTTTCTGCCATAAAAACCTTTTTGCTGCAGGAGCAAAATCAAAAGAAGGTGCAATAAAATTAGTTGAAATGGCTTTGAAGGAGAAAAAATAATGAAACAAATAATTTTAGATTCAAGTTTCATCTTAACATGCATAAAACAAAAAATAGATTTTTTTGAAGAACTAGTCGGAACTCAAATCTTAATTCCTAAACAAGTAATTAATGAAATTAAAAACTTAAAAAATTCAAATTCTAAACTGGCATTAAAACTTCTTGAAAAAAACAAATTCAGGAAAATTGATTTAGGAAAAACCCATGTTGACAAATTAATCATTAGGTTTGCAAAAGAAAACCCAAAAACAATTATCGCGACTTTAGACAGGGAAATAAAAAATAAAACTAAAAATCAAAAACTAATTATTCGCGGGAAAAAGAAGTTGGAAATTATATAAATTATCTATCTGAAATACTTTTTATCTACACCACATTTAAGTGTGCAATTATCTTCCCCGTCCCATCTAAAATCACATAGATTAATATAATTAACCTCTTGGGAATCTCTTGGGATTATTTCCCACGGAGCTCCAATATAACAGGTAGAAGAATTCTTTCTGGTCTTTAAGGGATAAAGTTGCCATTTTTCCATTTCAGGAATAGCACTATGAAGAACAAATTGCAAACTCCTTTCAGCAATCCCATGCTTAGCATATCTTTTTGCATTCTTATCAAAAATAACAAAATCCCCTTCCTCTTTCAAACAAACTATGTATGTTCTTAATATGGAATGTAAATCAGAATTTCCAAATCTTCTTTTATCAATCTCCACTAATTTTTTTTGCAAATCATCAAATTTAATTTTCCAATTATTCTTAAGTACAATTATTTGGGAATGATAGTCCATGTTCCAGTAGTCATAAAAATGAATAATTTTTTATGCTTTAAATAAATTTATATCTTTAAAGAGATATCTCACTCAAAAGTTTTAAAAACCAATTTCTATTCTAATTTTCAGAAAATGTTTTGTTTAGTTGAAGTTGAAGATTATATAAGAGTAGAGCCGAAGTTGTTTGGTTTGCCTACTCAAGAGGCTGTTGAAAACCAGCTTCGGGAAACTTATGCAGATTATTACGACAAGGAAATGGGAAAGGCAGTGGCAGTTATTGCAGTTTTGAAAGTTGGAAAAGGCGTAATCATCCCCGGGGACGGCGCAGCATACTATAATTCAAAATTTAAACTGCTTGTCTGGAAACCAGAATTGCAGGAACTTGTCTACGGAACAATTTCAGAGATTACAAACTTTGGCGCATTCATGAACATGGGAGTAATGAGAGGAATGATACATATCAGCCAGACAATGGACGACTATGTAAGTTTCAGCAAGGCAAATTCATTGCTTGGAAAAGCAACAAAAAGAAATCTAAAACAAGGCGACTTGTGCATGGCAAGAGTTGTTGCAATCAGCCACAAGGGAGATGAACCAAAAATAGGACTGACAATGAGACAGCCTGGTTTAGGAAAATTGGAATGGATTAAAGAAGACCAAATTAAAAAAGAAAAAGCTGAAAAAAAAGCATTGAAAGCAGAGGAAAAAACAGTAAAAGGAGGGAAGAAAAGATGACAAGGACATTAGGTAATTATATATTAGAGGTTCTCGAAAATGAACATGGTTTTGTTCCAAGAGGAATATTGTATAGGGATGCCAAAGTCATGGGTTATAGTGGAACCCAAAAGGAATTACTTCAAAAAGCTGATGAATTAGCAGAACAGGGCATCATAGAATCCGCGCCAATTGGAAAATCTCAACTTACTGCATGGAAATATAAGGAGGGAGCAATATAAAAATGGCAAAACAAAAAGCATGTAAAATCTGCAAGAAAATTTATGAAGGAGAAAAATGCCCCAGATGTGAATCCAGAGAATCAACAGAAAGTTTCAAGGGCAGGATTGTTGTGGTGAATCCTGAAAAATCAGAAATCGCTCAAAAATTAAATATCAAAGAAAAAGGAAACTTTGCAATTAAAGTGAGGTAATTCTATGGAAATAATTAATACCCTAAAGGGCACGAGTGAAAAAGAAAATCCTTTGTTTAACAGAAAAGAAATTCAGATAAATGTTGAAGCAGAAATTACACCAAGTCATGAAGAAGCTAAAAAATTAATTTCTGAAAAATTTTCCACCCAGCCAGAAAAAATCAGAATAAAAAAAATCGCAGGAAAATTCGGCTCGAAAGTTTTTGAGATTTCGGCAAATATTTATTCTTCTGAAGAAGAAAAAAATAAAACTGAAATTTTTTCAAAAAAAGAAAAAGAAAGAGAAAAAAAACCTGAACCTGCACCTTCTCCCACAGGGATGACCTCTGAAGATGGAGGCCTTGGTGTACCCTCAAATATACCCAAAGAGGGCACGAGAACCTCTCACGAGGCTGAATTACAGGGCAAAAAAACCAAAGATCCTGTAGAAACTTCCGCAGAAGAAAAAAATGAAAATTCAAATGATTAAACTAAGGGATACTTCTCTTATGCGATTTCAGGTATGGACAAAATAAAAATAAATAAACAACCAAATTCAAACACAACATTTTAAAACCTAATTTTCACATAATATATATTAAATAAAGTTTCCTCAACTTTCTGTACGCGACTTCCGTGAGTGTTATAAAAAGTCGCACACCTGAACAGGAAGGATGGTGTGTGAGAGGAAACCTTGGTTTCCTTCAATGGCAAAGAAAAAATCAAAACCAAAAAAAGGAAAAAAGCCTCATAGAAACAAGGCAACCAGCAAGAAATATGCTAAATACAAAATTGAAGGAGACAAAGTTACAAGAGAAAGATTTTGTCCAAGATGCGGACCTGGAGTTTTCTTGATGAAATCACAGGGAAGAGTTTATTGTGGAAAATGCCATTATAGTGAGTTTGAGGGTAAAAAAGAAACAGAAATTAAAGAAAAGAAAAAAGAATAATTCTTTATGATTATAAAACCTAGGAGCAGTGTCAATTAAGTTCTCTCCTCCATTTTTGGTATATCTAGATTATAATAGTAAATATGAGTAAAGTGATTAACAGCAGATACCCTTATGCAAAATTGTTTTGCAATTTTGTATTTGATGCCTATCATTAAGGTTATGTGAACGCAGTGAGCATAACCCTGGGAGATTCTTCAAGCCAGTCAAAACAGATAGCTTGAAGCCTCTCCTGGGGAAAAAGAGGTGATAGTATATGGAATACCCTGGACTATTTAAACCTTTCGTTTATGTTACCCTTAAAAAATGACAGGCTGAAATTAGTTTAAAGTAGTAATTAAAATTACCTCTGTAAAATACACCACTAAAATTAGGCACTACATAATATTTTCTTAGGCACTACAAACTCAAATTCTCATCACAAAACAATTATAAAACCAAATTAATTATATGCTTTATGGGAGAAAAAGAAGTGAATAATGTAAAGCAGGAGCAAATCCACGACATTCTATTCAACAGGGAAATCAACTGGCAGGAAATCATCTACGACCTAATCAATACAGAACAGCTTGACCCCTGGAACATAAACATAACAATTCTAACTAACAAATACCTTGAAAAAATAGAACAACTTGAAGAAGCAGATTTTTTTGTTTCAAGCAAAGTGCTTTTGGCAGCTGCACTTCTCCTTAGAATCAAATCTGAAATCCTGCTAAACACTTACATCAAAAGCATAGACGAAATCCTCTTTGGAAAAAAAGAAAAAAAGAAACACGTCCTGGAAAGAATTGAACTTGACGAAGAAATCCCGGAACTAATTCCCCGAAGCCCAATCCCCCGTTACAAAAAAGTTACATTAAAAGAATTAATTAATTCATTAAACAAAGCAATTAAAACCGAAAACAGAAGAATCAGGAAAGAAATAATTCACAAAAACGCATTCAGGGAAACAGGAATCTTTTTGCCAAAGAGAAAAATCAACATCCGCGACAAGATAAAGCAAATCTATGAAAACCTGCTAAGTCATCTTGGCGACGATAAAGCCAGGAAAAAAATTTCTTTTACAGAATTTGCCGGAACAAGCAGGGAAGAAAAAATAGCTTGTTTTTCTCCGCTTCTGCATCTGGAAAATCAAAAAAAAATCTGGCTTGAACAGGAAGAGCATTTTGAAGAAATTCATCTCTGGCTCAAAAAAACTTATTTCAAACACAACCCAGACCCATTTGCAGATTTAAAACACGAAATAGAAGAAGAGATAAAAGAACTTGATGACGAGAAGAAAAAAAGATTAGAGAAGATAAATACAGAATTTGAGAATCCTTTGGGGGATGTTTAAGGGATTAATTTAAAAAAGATTATTTCTAAAAATAAATATGAAAGCCGCAGTTTTATTTTCAGGTGGAAAAGATTCTTGCTATTCAGCATATTTAGCAAGAAAAAAAGGTTATGAAATTTCTTGTTTAATTTCTGTTTTCTCTGAAAACAAAGAAAGTTATATGTTCCACACTCCTTCAATTTCAAAAGTAAAACAACAGGCAAAAGTCATGGAAATTCCCTTGCTCACAAAAAAAACAAAAGGAAAAAAAGAAGAAGAATTAAAAGATTTGGAAAAAGTAATTTTAAAAGCCAAAAAGAAATTTAAAATTGACACAATTGTTACAGGAGCAATCTGTTCTGTTTATCAGGCATCAAGAATTAAAAAAATCTGCGACAAATTAAATCTAAAGTGTTTTAATCCTTTGTGGCACAAAAACGAAATTAAATATTTAGAAGAACTAATCAAAAACAAATTCAAAATAATAATTACTGCAGTTGCAGCTTACCCCCTTAACAAATCTTGGCTTGGAAGAAAAATTGACAAAAAGTTTATTTCTGATGCAAAAGAACTGCAAAAAAAATACGAAATCCATCCAGCAGGAGAAGGAGGAGAATTTGAAACTTTTGTCCTAAATTGCCCTTTATTTAAGAAAGAATTAAAAATCAAAAATCAAAAAATTTCTGGAGAAAAAAATTCCTGGAAGATTGAAATTAAAATTATTTAATTACTTTCTATGCACAATCACAATATCTTCATCTGTTCCTTCTGCTTTTCTCGCTTCATCAAAAATATTTCTTGGAACAGGCATAAATTCTTTAGGATTATTTAATCCATGATTGTGAACATACACATTTTGTTTATCAAATCCAACAATAGGAACAAAATGTCCTTGATAACCTTTTTCTTTTCTCGCTTTTACAATATTCCAATCCAAAAGAATAATTGGAACACTATCTTTTTTTACGAATCCTAAAAGTTCCTTTAGGGATAGTATTTTTTCTTGAACATTTACTCCTGCTAATTTTGCATCTTCCACCAATTTTTTTGATTGCTTCAATAAATTTATATCACTATATTTTCTGTAAAAATCGTGTTTCATATGCTCTTCATTAAATAAAATGTGTTTTGAATAAAAATCTGTTTTAAATCCTGAAGATGCAGAAGCCGTCGCTATTTGGATTGTAGAAATTCCTTTTCCTTTTTTCATTCCTGTTCTTGCCTCCAAAACATTCACTTCTTCATCTTTTCCAAAATAGGCAAGAACCATCCTTAATGCAATTGGCCCACAATTCAGTAGACTTGTTTGTTTGAAAAAAGGAATTTTTAATTTCATAATCATAACAAGATTAAAATCATTTAAATAATTATTCACTATTTCTTATAAGTCTTTTTCTAAACCTTCAACAAAACCTCTCTCCCGGTTTTCATGAACTTAATCTTGAACTTTTTTTTCCTGATTTCCTGTGCACCAACAAAAATAACTTTTTTAATTCCATAATAATTCGCATACTCCAATGCCTTTGATGGCTTTCCAAAAAAAACAGAAACATTCTTGCCCTGTTTTCTAAGTTTCTCTGCAAGCTTAATTGATTCCCTGTCCTTTCCAAGAGAAACAATCAACATTTTTTCAATATCAATAATCATGTTTGTAATTTTCATTAATCTTTCAATACACAATGAAATTCCTGTAGCCTGAATTTTATCAACCATATATGAACCGCCCCCGCAAATAGTTTCTTTCATTCCTTCCCCTTTAATTTCAAAAACACTGCCGTTGTAATAAGAAAGTCCTCTCGCTAAAAAAGGAATAAATTTAGTTTTCAATCCATACATCACACACGCATTCTTCAACTCTTTAATCTCAGCATAAAATTTATACTTCTCAAAAAACTTTTCAGGTTTCTTAAAAACATCCAAAACTTTCTCAGCACCAAACTTCTTCAGATTTGCCCTGACTTCTTTCTCTGGCAATTTGTCCAACTTATCCAGCTCCCTGATTACTTCCTGTTTTTTCCTAACTCCCTGCTCTTTTAAAATCTCATTCAACAATTTCCGGTTATTCACATAAACAACCGCCTTAATTTTCAACTTGTTTAAAATCTCTTTTATCACAGCCAAAACTTCTGCCTCGGTTTTTGCATTTGAACCAATAACATCAATATCGCAATGTGTAAACTGCCTAAACCGATTCCCTGTCGCAGGCTCGTCACGAAAAACAGGTCCAATCTGAAATCTCTTGTAAGGAAGTTTTTTGTTTTTCGCAATCCTCTTCAACTGAAAAGTAAACTCATATCTCAAAGCCAATTTCCTCTTGCCTTTATCTGTTAATTTGTAAACATCAGAAACAGCCTCGTCATTTGGATTTTCTCCCCGCACAAATTCCTCAGACTCAATTATCGGCGTCAGAACCTGCTCAAAATTATACTGCTGAAAAGTTCTCCGAATAACCTCACTAATCACTGAAAATTTCTCAGCATTTTTTCCTGTAAAATCTTTAAATCCTTTGATAGTTTCTGTTTTCATTTCAATTCCTCCATAAGTTTGTCAACTTTCTTCATGATTACTTTAATATCCTCTTTAATAAGCTCTTTATCACTTTTTTCTCCTTTCATATCAGGAATTTGCCATACAACTATTTTTAGATTTGGCTTTAGATAAAACGGATCACTAAATATTTTTTCTGGAACATCATCTGCCACAATAATAATCATGTCCTGTTTTTTCAACAAACTTATGTTCAATTGCTTTGAATCTTTTTGAATATTTATTCCAAATTCTTTTGCAATTTCTCTTTGAAGCCCAACTATCTTCTTTTGAGTTTCATTCAAGACGTCCGCTTTAATAATTCCTGCACCACTAGCTTTGAGTTCTTTATTTTTATTGATTTTCCTAAAATAAGCTTCAGCTACTTTGCTTCTGAATACATTGTGTTTGCAAACAAATAAAATATTTTTCATTTCAATTCTTCCAATTCTTTTAAGTTTAATAAATTTTGCTTATCTAATAGGCAATTATTTCTCTTACAAAAAGGAAGAGGTTCACTAAAAAGGGGAAGATAATCTCGAACAGAACTTCCTCGTCTGATGGCAAATTCCCTCACTATATCTAAATCTATTCTAAACTTTCTATAAAAACAGCTATTACACAATTCTATTTGTTCTTCAGAAAAACCATCTGGAATAAAATCATAATCATTGATAAGAAAATTAGAACCTATGTTAAATATATCTTTGCCAATGAATATACTCACGGCTTTTAATTACCATGTTATCCTCCAAGGGTGGAAGCCGGGAGTTGAACCCAGACTTTGCGGACCACAACCACACGCGCTACCATTACGCAACATCCACCATACAAAAGAACCTAAGCGGTTCTTTGGAATTTCCCTTCCTGTTCCGGTAAGCGACTTCTTTATTGCAATTTGATTGAAGTCGCATAATATTTAATTCATTCATTGAAGATATATAAAAGTTTCCAGAAGCACAACTAGAAAAAGGCTTACTTATGATGCCGATAATTCTTAGTATTTATCATAGTATTTTCACAGAAAAAGCATTTTTAAACTTAACTAGTTTTACAATATGATGAAAAAAGAATTAGAACTCCTTGCACCAGTGGGAAATTTTCCAATGTTAGTTACGGCAATAAACGCAGGAGCAGATGCTGTTTATTTTGGACTCCAAGAATTTACCATGCGCGCAAATGCAGAAAATTTTACAATTAAGGATTTAAACAAAATTGAAAAAATCTGCAAGCCAAAAAAAATTAAGAAATATCTGACTTTGAACACAATAATTTACAACAACGAAATTAAAAAAATAGAAGAAACAATAAAAAAAGTAAAAAATAAAATTGATGCAATTATCTGCTGGGACTTTGCAGTAATTAACCTCTGCAAAAAACACAAAGTGGCTTTTGTAATTTCAACTCAGGCTTCAGTATCAAACATAGAATCTGCAAAATTCTACAAAAAACTCGGAGCAAAAAAAGTTGTGTTGGCAAGAGAATTGAACTTAAAGCAAATCAAGGAAATCTCAAAAATAATTGACGTGGAATGTTTTGCACACGGAGCCATGTGTGTTTCAATTTCAGGGAGATGTTTTATGTCGCAATTTTTATTCAACAAATCTGCAAACAGAGGAGAGTGCATCCAGCCCTGCAGAAGGAGCTACATTATCAAAGACAAGCAAGAAGGTTATGAACTAAAATTAAAGCACAATAAAGTTCTCTCTGCAAAAGATTTGTGCACCCTGCCTTTTATTGAAGAGATGAAAAAAGCAGGCGTGACAACTTTCAAAATCGAGGGCAGAAACAGAGACCCAAGATATGTGGATGTTGTAGTAAAAATTTACAGAAAAGCACTGGACAGAAAATTATCAAAAAAAGAAATTAAACAGGGATTAGAAGAACTGAAAAAAGTTTACAACAGGGAATTCTCCTCGGGATTTTTCCTCGGACTCCCAACTTCAGACGATTTTTCCACAGCAGAGCACAGCGCAGCAACAGAAAAAAAACATTTTGTGGGAAAAGTCTCGCATTATTTTCCAAAAATAAAAGTTGTAACAATTAAATTAGTTTCAGAATTAAAAGTCGGAGACGAGATTTTAATCATTGGAAAAACAACTGGTTTAATGAAATCAAAAATTAAAAGAATTGAAATAAAAAACAAACCAGTGCAAACAGGGAAAAAAGGAGATGAAATAGGAATAAAACTTTTTCCCACTAGCCTGTCTAAAGTAAGAAAAAACAACGAAGTTTATGTGATAAAAACTAAAAATTAAAATATTGGATTTATACAATACAACAGTATTCTCCACCAATTAATCTTATTTCACCGCCAGTACAAGTGCCATTTTCAGTTGTAACAGTTCCAACATCCGCACAATTAGCAAATATATCGCCAGCAGCCTGCTCTGTTTCTGATTGTCCTTGTTCTAAAACATTTTGAACAACATACCATACCGCCCCTACTGCAACCAAAACCAAGGCAATAATAATCAGCATTGTTATAACACCTGAAATACCTTTCTTATTTTTATACATCATTTTTACCTCCTTTCAATTCTGTAAATATCCTGCGATACAGGGTTGAGTGAAAAACTTGTTTTGCTCTCATTCATATTAATATCATCCAAAAATATGGATGAATGAGAGACCAAAGGTCTCACTTTCAATAATTTCATAGATAATAATCTTTTTAAATATTTCTAATTTCTGTTAAAGCTATCTAAAAGTTTGAAATACTCGTTCTTGTCAATAGTTTTGTCTGATTCAGACAAACCAATGTTTTCAGAAAATTTCCAAAATGCCGACGGCTTGTAACCTTCTTTCTTCAATGCCTGAATCGTCGGTAATTTAGGGTCATCCCACCCAGAATATTTGCCCTGTTTAATTCCTTTTGTGATTTCACTCGCAGAAAGTCTAAATCCTTTAATATGCCAACGACCTAAAAATCCTGTCCATGGAAACTTTTTCCCAAGAACTCTATAAATCATTTTTTGTCTTCTTGCATTATCCCGATGTTCTTTCGCCCTAATAATATGAGTCATTTTCATTTCAATATCATCAACAGTTACAGATAAATTCATCAACGGCCAAACTCTATATTTCTTTTTTTGCAAAGGATGAGGAGTTTCATTAATTCTCGCTAATGGAAAATCCCTCATCGCAGGATTTTTGTGCTTCATTCCTTCGGAAGATTTAAATCTTAAAACAGCCTCGCCAACTTTAAATCCTTTTTTCTTGCCCTCAGTAGAAATCTTCTTTGAAGATTTATTAGGGCCTCGAAGAGGTTCTTGTGCCCTTTGGGTATACGCCTGAGGCCTCTTTCTTTGGAGGTCATCCCCGTGGGATGGTGTTAACATGTTTTTCCATCTTTCTAAATTTTCCTTGACACTTAATTTTCTGCAAGGACAATTTTTTTTCTGTTTAACAAATTCTCTAAATTCATCTCCAGAACAAGTGCAGACATACGCAGCTTTTTTATCAATCAACTTCTTCACATATTTGTAATAAATTTCCATTCTCTCAGACTGAATTACAATCTTTGCCTTATTGTCAAAAAGCCATTTAGAATCCTGTTTAATTAATTTGTAAGCTTTTGGATAAATATTTTCCGGGTTTGTATCTTCTATTCGAACATAAAATTTCCCACCATACTTCATCACAAAATCAAAAGAAATGCATGCAGTCATTGCATGTCCAATATGAAACGCTCCGGACGGCGACGGTGCAAATCTCATTACAACCCTGTTCTTTTTCGCACCAGGCAGTTCAGGCAAGCCCTTGCGAACTTTCCTTTTTGAAATTTCTTTGTCTAATTTTTCAAATTCTTTTTTCTGCTCTTCAAAAGAAAGAGAATTAACTTCTTTAATTATTTTAGAAATCTTTTTTCCATATTTTTTCATATCAGTTTTTTTTAATCCTTCGTGGAACAGAGAAGAAATTACAGAACCCTGATTAGCTTTGCCGTCGTATGCAAGTGCGTTTTTTAGGGCGTATGCTCGGGTTTTTTTGTTTAGGGATTTCATAATTTAAAATAGAAAACTGCATTAATAAATTTAATTAAATTATTTTATATCCATCTTCTTACTTTTTTCTTATAATCCAAATATTTTTTTCCAAATTTCTTTTCAAGATTTTTTTCTTCAACAGAAATATTTAGTTTATTAATTAAAACAAAGAACAAAATAGG
>DAOWJK010000040.1 GCA_030640395.1 Nanobdellota archaeon
AAGCTGTGTTTCCGGGATTTCAAATCCATTTTTTATCTCCTAAGTCAGCGACGAGAAAGAGAGCTCATGCTAACTTTGCTGTTTATTTCGAAGAGCCGAGTATCTCGGCTCCTCATATTAATTATTCAACAGAATTAAATTTATTGGAGGACGGCGATTCCTCCCTGCTTTAAAGCAGTGGTATCCTCGCCGTAGATGTAATGAAATCACAAAAATATGTGTTTTTGCAGGCACTGATAATAGCTTTTGTTATTTTTAATATTGGAATCTTCCTTGGTTATAAACTGGAAACCTCCCGGATTGATAAAATAAATAATTGGTATATTCAATCTGAAATAGAGCTCTTGGACCAGAGAATACAAAAAGATGCGTTTGAATTTCTTGAATTAAATTGTGATGCAATGGTTAAAGAAAATATAAATTTTGCAGACAGGATTTATGAGGAAGCATTGGTTATAGATAAATATGAACAAGCAAACAGAATTAACAATGATATAATCCTGCAACATAAGAGGTATGACCTTTTGAGGACATTGTTTTGGATTAACAGCATGAAGATAAAGGAAAAGTGCAATTCAAGTTATCATAATTTGGTTTATTTTTATCAATATAATGATGTTTCAATTGAAAAAAAAGCAAAGCAAAAAGTTTTTTCTAACTTGCTTTTTCAGATAAAGCAGGAAGAAAAAGCCGAAATTATGCTCATCCCAATAGCAGCAGACAACAATATTGGTTCAATTAATCTGCTTTTGGATAAATATGAAATCACTGAACTGCCTACTATTTTAATTGATGAGAAAATTAAGTTAACAGCTATCGAAAGTGTTGAAGATATTAGGGAGCATCTTGGCTAAGTTGTTTTACTTGCCCTGTTGGGGCTGATACCCTTAGGGTATGAAACAGCATTTTAAAACAATCTCAAAGCCGACACTGCATGTTAGCATTGCCTAACGGCAATAAGCCGTTGGGAGTGGAAAATATTTACAACTTATTTTAGCAAATGTTTAACTAACTCCATCACAATAATCTTAAAAAATGCTCTTTTTCTTTTTTTATAATGAACAAATGTTTTAAGTGCGGGGTTTCAGAAGACAGGGCTTTGCTTTTTGGCGCTGTTTCTGAAAAAGGAATTGTTAAAATTTGCAGAAAATGCTCTTTTGAAGAAAATATTCCTATTATAAAATATCTGAAAGAGAAGCCTGAAAAAAGACCCACGGTTTATGAACGGCTTTCTCGTTTATCCAGAGTTGAAATAAAAAGTAAGAAAGATAAATCTAATAAGCAAAATGAGGAATTAAAAAAAATTGCAGATGAAAATTTTAGCAAGAATGTTTTGGATGAAAATCCTTTTGACATGGTTGATAATTTTCACTGGATTATCATGAGAGCCAGGAGAGCCAGGAAGCTGACTCAAAAGCAGTTTGCAAAAGCAATTGAAGAATCTGAAGAAGCAATTAAAATGGCGGAGAAAGGTGTTCTACTCAAAAATGATTTTGTGCTGGTAAATAAAATTGAGAATTATTTAGGAATTAGAATTAAAAATAAATCAGCAAGGGAGAAATCTTTTGATGAAGAAGTAAATCAGGTTAAAAAAGAGTTTTTACAAAATGTCGAGGAAGACAAAATCAAGTTTGATGATGCAACCACAAAAACTTTGACAATTGCTGATTTGCAGGAAATGAAAAAGAAAAGAGAAAATGAAATTTTTGAGAAGCCAGTTAATAAGAAAATTGATTTAGATAAAGAAAATCTTTCTCAGGAAGAAATTGACAGAATTATTTTTGGGAAATGACAAGCTTTTTAAATTGTTTTTATTCTAATCTATTATGGAAATTAATATCCTGAAAAGTTCAAAAGATGAAATTGAAGTTGAAATTGAAAGTTTGACAATTGCGGAGATTCTCCGGGTTTATTTGAACAGGGATTCTGCTGTTGATTTTGCGGCGTGGAAAAGAAAGCATCCGACAGAGAAACCTATTTTGAAAGTCAAGACCAAAGCCAGGACAGCGAAAAAAGCTATTACTGATGCGGTTAGTTCTATTGGAAAAGATTTAGATAAAACCCTGGCTGATTTTAAAAAGTTAAAGTAGTATCATAATACTTATTAACATCAGTTTTTTTTATTATTTATGAACGAGAATAAAATTTCTACAGGAAGTTTGGATTTTACAAAATGGCTTGACCAGGGTTATGAGAAGGATGTAATTACAATGATTGCCGGGCCTCCTGGTTGCGGGAAGACGAATTTGTGTTTTTTGGTTTGCTGCAGTCAGGCGAAAAAAGCCAACAAAATTATTTTTGTTGATACAGAAGGGGGATTTTCTGTTGACAGAATTCAACAAATTGTCGGTGACGATTATGAAAAGGTTTTGGAAAATATTTTTTTGCTGGAGCCGGTAAATTTTGAGGAGCAGAAAAAGTGTTTTGTGAAGTTGCTGGACAAGGTAAAGAAAAATCATGTGAGCCTGATTATTGTTGATGGCATGGCGATGTTGTATAGATTGGAGTTGGGAGATGCGATTAAATCAAAAAAATCTGACAGCATCAGGAAAGTAAATCGTGAGATTGCAAAACAAATGAGAACTTTGGCTGAGATTGCGCGGAAGCAGAAGATTCCGGTTATTATTACAAATCAGGTTTATGGGGGGTTTCAAAGCGAGGAAGACTGGAGACAGGGCAAAGAAAGAGAGGTTAATATTGTCGGCGGTGATTTAATGAAATATTGGAGCAAGTGCATAATTGAGTTAAAGAAAAACGGAAGCAGAAGAAAGGCGGTTTTGCTAAAGCATAGAAGTTTGCCTGAAAAAGAATTTAGTTTTGAAATAGTTGAAGGGGGAATTAGGAAGCGAGGTTGGATTTAAATATATTTTATAACACACAAATCTTTTTATATTATTACAATGCTACTTTTAATATGTCAAACATAAAAGTTCCTGATTTTTTGATTCCAGCAACAAAAAAAACTCTTGGAAATTTTAAGCAAGTTCCGAAAAAAAATCTTTTATTTATGATGGAAGAAATACCAAATATTAGTCTTTATCTTTATGGAACTCCTACAAAAATTTCAGATGTGGAAGAAGATTCTTTTTTTATAAATCCTGAAGGCAATATAAAATTAGGATGGTATGTTCGACAAGCTTTTGAAAAAGGAGATGATTTGTGGGATTTTTTTTCAGAGTCTTTAGTAATGTTAAAATTAAATGATAGAAAAGGATTAGATTATGATGTTAAGTGTAATATGGCAGATTCTATTGTAGGAATGGGAAGAGATTACAAAGAGGTGTATTTTTTTGATTTTTCTAAAGATGAAAATTTAAGAAATGCTTTGTATTTTGGAGCAAAAAAAATATTATCTCATAATGATTTTGAGAGTAGTTTTCATCACGAAGAAATTAGAAAATTAAGTAATTTTTTCTATGAAGATTTTAAAACACAAATTCATACTAAAAAATCCAATGAAATCGCATTAGAAGCAGATTCTATTTTATTCTCTTAATAATTTTTATTGTAAGTTATTTCCTTTCTCCTCCTGCCTCTTCCTATACTCTTCCAGTCTTTTTTTATTTGTTTCACACGCTGAATTAAAGCAAAAAATCCACGGCTTTCTTCCTCTTTTCAGACTCATCATTAAAGGAAAACCGCATTTTTCACAGGTTTTTTCTGTTTTCTTGATTGTGCCAGGAGGAAGACTAAAGGTTGTTTTGCAATCTGGGTAAGCGTCGCAGGCAACAAAATGTCTTTTTGTTTTCCTTGAATAAGTTATCGCAAGGTTTCCTTTTTTGCAGACAGGACAAACACATAATTTGTTTTCAATTTTTTGCTGTTCTCTTAACTGCAGGTTTGCAACCAGAAGTTCTCTCCCAATTTCTTTTTCATTTTTGTTAAAATCTTCTGAAATATCAATCAAAGTTTTTTTTGCATTATCAAGAACTTTTTCTTCCTTTGTTCTTAATTCTTTTAAGAACAAGTTAAAATTCGCAGAATTTTGTCTCTGCAAAAAATCCTTCTTTGCTTCCACAATTGACTGCATCTGGTCTTCAAAACTTCTGGTTAATTTTTCATCAATTATGATCGGAGAATGTTTTTCAAGAGTTGAAATTAAAGACATCCCAAGAGGCGTGGCTTCAATTGATTTTTCTTTTATGTAGTTTCTGTTGTAAAGTGTTTCAAGAATTGCGGACCTTGTGGCTTTGGTTCCAAGATTTCTTTTTTCAAGTTCAGACAAAATTGAAGCAGGAGAATATCTTCTTGGGGGCTGGGTTTCTTTTTCCTCTATTCGTTTATCCACGATTTTTACTTCACCTTCTAAATCAGGAATCTCAACATGTTTGGATTTAGACGGATAAATTTCCATCCAGGCTTTTTTTCTGATTGACGACCCTCTTGCAAAAAATAATAAATTATCAACATTCACAGAAACTGTTTTATTGTCAATAATAGCGTCGTCGCAGAATAAAGATAAAAATCTCTTGACAATCAAATTATAGATTTTTTCTTCATCTCCGGACAAAATTTGTTTGTTGCCTGTCGGGTAAATTGAGGGGTGAGCAGGGTCTGATTTTTTTCCTTCAACTGGTTTGTCTTTTGTAATCAATTTTTCAACATTGTATTCTCTTGCAAGTTTTTTCAAAATTTCCCTGTACTCAATTGAAAAAGGAAGTTTTTGAGAAGAAGTTCTTGGGTAAGAAATTAATCCTGCTAAATAAAGTGACTGGGCAATTCGCAGAGTTTTTGAAGGAGTCAAACCATAAAACTTGTAAGCTTCTGTTTGAAGAGTTGTCAGATTAAACGGAGGATTTGGAGAAATAATCTGTTCTGTTTTTTTTGTTTTTGCTTCAACTGTTTTTCCAACTAGATTTTCAAATTTTAATAAATCATTTTTGTTAAAGATATCTTTATTATGTTTCAATTCTAAAGTATGAGAATTTTTCACATTAATAAAAATCTGCCAATAAGGTTCTGGTTTAAACGCCTGAATCTTCCTCTCCCTTTGAACAATCAAATTCAAAGCAGGACCCTGAACTCTGCCAATTGACATTATCCGAAATTTCCCTGTTGTTTTTATTGCATTCATTAAAGCACGGGACAAATTTATTCCATAAAACCAATCAAGATAATGCCTTGTTTCTCCTGCAATCGCCTGCCCCCAATCAATATGCGAAGATTTTTTTTCATAAGCATCATTTAATTCCTTATCTGTCAAAGTCGAGAACTTCATCCGATTCGCGTCCTTTTGACCGCAGATATATTTTACAACATTCATTCCTATAACCTCTCCTTCAACATCATAATCTGTTGCGACTATAATGCTCCCCGCGTTTTTCGCGAGTTTCAGCAAAGTGTCAAAATATCTTTTTGTGAAACCTGCTTTTTTGTTTGCCAGATAATTTGGAGTCCAGGAAATATCAAAAATTGGAACAAAAGAACCCGGAATATTTTGCTTTAAAGTCAGCAAATGCCCCACAGCACACGCGACAATTATCTGCTTCCCATCCCGATTCAAATCATAATAAGAAATTTTATTATTAATCCTCTGAGTTGCTTTTCCAAGTGCCTGGGCAATTTTTGAGGCAGCCTGGGGTTTTTCTGTGATAATTAATTCATAACCTTCTTCTTTTAATTTTATTTTTTGGGGGGTGAATTTTTTTGCAGTAGTTTTTTTTCTTGGTCTTTTTGATTTTTTTGCCCCTTGTAAAAATTTTCGTGGAAAATTTTTCGGGCTACGCCTGAGGCCTCTTTCCTTGGAGGTCATCCCTGTGGGATGGTCCATTGTTTCCAAAGAAGTTCTTTCTGGTTTTTTATATGGCTTTTCAACTGAGCCCTTGAGAAGTTCTTCTTTTTCAGGGGATTCTTTTTCCTGTTTTTCAGTTGTGTATTTCAAGTCAGTTTCATCAACAGGAAAATAACTTTCAGCTGTTTTTTCTTCTTTTGTTTTTTTTGGTTTCATTTAAATTTAATTTTATATTTAATTTGGATGAATGGGAATCTGTGATTCGCTTTTGTTGGCATTGAAGGAAACCAAGGTTTCCTCTCACACACCATCCTTCCTGTTCAGGTGTGCGACTTTTTATAACACTCACGGAAGTCGCGTGCAGAAAGTTGAGGAAACTTATTTAGTTTATATTATGTTAAAATTAAGGTTTTTATAGGTTTTTGAAAATGGAGTTTTGGAGAAGTTTGATTGAGGGGTGTTTGACTTTGACGAAATTTTTCATTAATAAGGGGAGCTCCTAATCTTTCGGATAGATAGTTCGGCTTCGCCGAAAGATATTTATGCTAAAGAAGAATTTATTTTTTATGGGAATTTGTGCATTATGTAGCGAAGATAAAGAACTTTGTAAAAGTCATTTTATTCCAAAATTTATTTTTGATTGGATAAAGAAAACTTCGGCTACAGGCTATTTAAGGCAAGCAATAAATATCGATAAGAGATTGCAAGATGGAACAAAAGAAAAGTTTTTATGTAGTAATTGCGAAATTCTATTTTCAAAATATGAAAAATATTTTGCAGAAAATATTTTCTATCCTTATGTAAATGAAAATAAAACATCTTTTGAATATAATAAAAACTTGCAGAAATTTATAATATCTATAACTTGGAGATTAATAAAAAAAGATTTAGAAGGATTCAAAAAGTTTCAACCAGAAATGTTTGAATATGCAAAAAAGGCAGAGGAATATTGGAGAAAAATTCTTATAGAAAATAAGATTGATGGGAGATATGAACATCATTTACTTTTTTTAAATTATGTTGAAGACAGTACGGAAGAATTACCAAATAAATTTCAATGGTACATGATGCGGGGAGTGGATGGGACAATTGCTTCGAGTAAACAAGAAATATATTTATTTGTTAAATTTCCTTCGATGTTGTTTATAACTGCTATTTTTCCAAAATCAATTAAATCTTATTGGAAAAACACAATTATTGAAGAAAATGGAGAAATTGGAAATAATCCACAAGTATCAAACCATCCGGGATTTTCGGATTTTTTATTTAGCCGTGTTAAAGAAATGAATAAAAATAAGCTTTCTGCAAAACAAACTAAAAAAATAGGAGAAACAATGTTAAAAGACTTAGAAAGAGTAAAAAACTCAAAATCTTTTGAAGTTTGGCTTGAAGAAGAAAAAAGAAAAAATTAAAGTTAAATTTATAAGTATGTTTATCTTGTTAAAACTATGAATAAAGCACAGAAGCAAAAGCTTAAGGAAATAGTAAAGCAAGGAAAGTGGAATTATGTTTTAGGTTATGGAAGTATGTATGCACTATTTATGTTTCTATTTCTTTGGTTTTTTACTAAATTTATTTTTGAAGAAGAATTTTATGTTGGACTTAATATGATTATTTGGGGAATTGCAGGACTAATTATTGGTCTTTGGGGTTGGAGTGACATTAATAAAAAAATTAAAGAAAAGTAAGTTAAGTTTGCATAATTCTAGAAAACTTCTTTTAGAAAAAGAAGGCAAAAAGGAACTCCCCATTTTCTTTTTAAAAAAAAGAAACAAAAAGCGGGCTTATCTCTCAAATACAATGGTCGTCCCACCTTCCTCTCTCCCCAACCTGAAAAGAAAAATTAAAACTCTGCGAAATTATTTCATAATTTCTTGCCACGCCTTGCAGGCTCTCGTTTTGCTCGGGTCAAGCAACAACAGTTAAACAGAAAAATCTTGCAGGATTTTCCCAAATTTTTTTTTACAGAAAAAACTCAAGAGGTCATTACATTCCGCTCGTGCCCTTCGGGTTGTTTAACAACAATGTTATCTCTCAAAAACCTTCACCTTTCCACTAAAATCAATCGCCCTGACTTCCTAAACTCAATTAGGTTGGGCTTGTAAAAGCACTTTTTCATTTAATACTTCTTTAGCATCAAGAATTTCTACACCTAATAATTTTCCTTTGCTGTCAAAATCAAGAATTATATTTTGATTTAACTCTATTGTTTTTACTGCTTCTCCATTGCCTATGCTTTCATCTACATAAATATATGCTGCATTTGCTTCTTTATCATATTCAAATTTCATTTTCAAATTTCAAAAATCTTTGCCTTTCTGCTGACATTAATCACTTTTGTTTTTCCTATTTTTTCCTGCAACCCGCCTGCTTCATGAATATGTGCGCTGATTAAAATATCAGGACAAAATTCTTTAATTCCTTTTTTTACTGCTTTTGAACCTTTAAAACCTGAAAATTCAGCCTGACTTCCTTTGTGATGCATGTGCGTGACCATGATTTTCTTTTCCATATTTTTAATTTTTTCATGCCCTTTTTGAAGCGCGCTAAATATTTCTTTGTCTGGTGTAATATTTATAACATCCCCCCCGCCTGCCCCAAATATCCCTAAATTGTTTTTCTTAAAAGAATAGCCATGAATATTTTTTGTCTTAGGATACATTTGTGCCAAAAAATCCACAGTTGCAAAAGATTCGTGATTTCCCGGGATTAATAAAACTTGTTTGTTCGCTTTTATAAAAGGACCAATTAAATTGTCTATTGACGATTCTAAAAAAGTTATGTCTCCTGCAAGAATTACCAAATCAACATTTTCTTTTTTTGCTTTTTGAGCGAGTTTTTTCACTAATCCTGTGTCGCCATGGATATCGCCTATTGCAAGGATTTTTGTTTTGTGTTTTTTAATTTTTTGTTTGTTTTTCATGAATTACAAAAGAAACAATTGTTTAAAAAAGTTTATAAAGTTGGGGGAGATAAATTGTTAATAAAAAAATGAAATCTACAAATTCTTATGGAAAACCTTTAGAGGAAAAATATATTCTTGGAAGACCAGAATCTCCATTGCATAAAGGGAGATTGAAGTATGCTGAAGATTATTTGTGCAAGAGGGGAACACCTACAAAAGCAATGGCTGATGGAATTGTAATTAAAGTTGTTGATGGGAAATATGAAAAATCTGATGAAGAAAGGCTTAAAGATGAAGATGATCCTGGAAACAATATTCTTATTCAGCATGCTAATGGAGAATATACTCACTATGCTCATTTGCAAAAAGGAAGTATTATTGTGAAAAAAGGGGATAGAGTTAAAGAAGATCAAGAAATTGCTTTAACAGGTCATACAGGATATTCAATTGAACCTCATCTGCATGTTTCAGTTATTGAATGCCAAGACAAAAATAAACCTTTAAGCCTGTCAAATTTTCGTTCATTAAAAATTAATCATGAAAATAATTCAGGCAAATCTGGAAAACTTGAATCTTTGGTTTTTGGAACTATTGCATTAATTGGGATAGTTGGAGGATTATCTTTTTTATCACCCAATATTACTGGAAATGTTCTTGGG
Organism: Nanobdellota archaeon; assembly: GCA_030640395.1. Taxonomy (GTDB): domain Archaea; phylum Nanobdellota; class Nanobdellia; order Pacearchaeales; family GW2011-AR1; genus JAGLYK01. Next base: position 9,296 of record DAOWJK010000040.1, read on the forward strand.
GGGATAGCACAAAATACTTCTAATTGGGTTGGAGGAATTTTATTTATTTTTGGGTTAGTTGGAAGCTTTTATTATTTTAAGAAGAAGTATTAATTTCATAAAATAGAAATTCAAAACTTCTGAAATTCACTACTATTGTGGTGGAAAATATATATTCCAAAACATTTATAAGGATATCACTTTCTGGATATATACATTGGAATACCTAAAATGAAAGACAATTTAGATATCTTTTTTAGGAGAAAGCCGGCGATGATGCTGGTTTCTTTGAGAAAGAACACAAGGATGAGGTATGGTAGTGTATTGGCTAAGGAAGTGGATTGCACTTACAGCCATGCAGTGAAAATTCTGCAGACTCTCGAGTTGCTGAAGTTAGTTGAATTCGAAAAAAAGGGGCGAATAAAAATTATACAACTGACCAAGAAAGGCAGAGAAGTTGCAGACGCGATTGAGAACATACAGAAGTTGATTAAATAATAATCTACCGCCCCTGAATATGAAGAGTTCTGAAAATAGAAGCAGGCAGTATGAAATAGCTTCTTGAGTATAATTTAATTTAAAAACCTTTTTTATTTTTTTATCAGATGGGAATTTCTTTTAAGGAACTTGAAGAAAGGGAGTGACGGGCTTGTTCCTAGAGACAGCATACAAGAGCGCATTGACTGGTACTACGAGGAGTTTGACGAATGGGGCAAACCGCCAAGCACTAGGGACATTGAGAAGCACGTAAAGAAGAATGGTGACAAGCAAGAATGGGAACT
>DAOWJK010000032.1 GCA_030640395.1 Nanobdellota archaeon
AAAGAAAAATATAAAAGAAGTTTAAAAGATTTGTCAAACTGTCCTAAACAGGGGGAAATAAAACCGTAGGCGAACGATTTCGTGGTAGGAAGTAAATTCAAAAAAAAATAACCAGTGGGAGCGAGCGATTTTGTTCGCATCCATCTGCGAAGCGTCATAACGAACGAGGTCGGGAGTTAAGCGACAAAATTGAAATACCAATGGCGACTTCACAATGAAGGAGTAGGGGTTGTCTTTTACTCAGGAACAAGTGCAAAAAAACTATAATTCTTCATCCTCGCCAAATCCTTAACATCTTCTAACTTAACTTCAGAAATGTTTTTTTCAAACTCATAAAAATCTTTTGCATTGTCATGAATTTCACTAATCAACAAATTAATCATTTGTGTCTGCGAATCCTCCATTGAAATCTGATAATTCCCAATCATCTGTTCCTTAACTTCTGCCAGTTCTTTTTCATCCAGACTATTAGCAACTTTTTCAAATTCTTCTAAAATAAGTTTCTTAACTTCATCAACATTCTCCTTACTTGTTCCAACATAAACAATACTATAAGCATAATCTTTACTGGAATCAACATCGCCCGTAACAGCATAAGCCAAATTTCTTTTTTCTCTTATTTCATAATGCAATCTTGAAGAAAGCCCAACACCCATCAAAGTATTCAAAACCTGTGCAGCATAATTTTTTTTATCTGTTGAAACAGGAACATGAAACGCAAAAACCAAATTAGCCTGGTCAATTCCTTTTCTCTTTTCTATTTTTGACTCATTCTTTAATTTAATTTTAGGAAGATAAACTTCTCCTTTTCCTTTCTTAAAATTTTTCTCAGCAAATTTAACAATCTCTTCAAAATTAGAGTCGCCAACAACAATTAAAATCATATTATTTGGTTTGTAAACTTTTTCAAATTTCTCAACCATTTTTTTCCTATCAAGAAAATTCATAGTTTCATAAGTTCCTAAAATTCCTATACTAAATGGTTCTTCATAAAGGGTTTTTTCAATCTCATGAAAAACATGACGCATAGGAACATCATGATTCATTTTAATCTCTTCAAAAATAACTTTTCTTTCTTTTTCCAGTTCCTTCTCATCAAACAAAGGATTCTGAACCATATCTCCTAAAACCTCCAAAGCAATATTCAAATGCTTGCTTGGCATCTTGCACCAAAAGGCAGTAACTGTTTCCCCGGTAAAACCATTCAACACCCCTCCGTTTTTTTCAATCTCTTCTGCAATTTTTTTCGCATCCCTTGTAGGAGTTCCTTTGTAAAGCATATGCTCAATAAAATGAGAAATTCCTTTTTCCTCAACACTCTCATTAACCCCCCCATTTCTCACAGCAAAAGCAACACTCACAACAGGAATATCTCGTTTTTCAAATATAACAGTCATTCCATTATCCAAAACTTTTCTATGAAAATCCTTTTTCATATATTAAAAAAATCTCAGAAGTATATAAAGATTATTGATACTAATTCAATAAAAAATAAATTCCAATGCCAATTCCAATCACCACAACAGCAATTATCAACCAAAACCAGGGTTTTTTCCAGATAGAAGTTTCTCCTTCTGGTTGCATCTGGGTTGCAGGCTGAGCCGCAACAGGTTGATTAACAGGCTGCTGAGCAGGCACTGCTGGTTGCTGCACTTGATTCACATTAGGCTGTGTTTGTTGTACCATAATTCACCTCCAATAATTTAACAAAGAAAACCTGTTTTATAAATTTTTATTTTTTTTGAAAAACAACATATTTTTCCCCTCCTAATTCAAATTCATCTAAAATAAAAAAATTATCTTTAATAAAATCAATAATCCAGTTTCTTTTAACTTTAAATTTTGCTCTCTTGCCCAAACTATGTGTAGCAAAACTCAAAACAACTTTATCCACAAGAGGAGCAATTTCTTCTAAAAGTTTTTTGGAATAATTTCTCTCCAAAACTTCAAGAGAATCAATCACCTTAAACAAAAAAACAACCCGCGGTTTTTTCTGCTTTTTAATTAATTCCTTTACTTTATCAATTTCAAACAAACTCAGGTGAAAAGCCCTGGCTTTTATTTTCTTGCTTTTAAAAAAATAATTCATCAACTCAACCAGCTGCCCAACAGCCTCGACACCAACATAATTTATTTTCCTGCTTTTAAAATACTCATAACTAAAACCATTAACCCCTGCACCCAAATCAATAACAGAAATCTTGCCCTTAGTAAAAATATTCTCTTGAATATTTTTCGGGGTACACCCTTGGGTGCCCAATCCATTTAAAATCCTGGCATAAACCTCGTCATAATAAGGCAATCTTTCCTTAGTTGATTTGTGCTTGTTCAAAACCCACTTAACATCCCTGTCTTTAATTCCTAAAAGTTTTTGCGAAGTAAAAGAAGAATAAACTTTCCTCAATAAATCTCTTGTAAGTTTAACCTTTTCTTCATCAAGATATTTATCCTTATCAAATTTCTCAAAAGCCAGTTCAACATCTTTTTTAGGCAGTTGCGAGAATTCTTTTTTTTGCGTAATTTTTTTTATTAGTCCTTTAGTTTGGCTTTCGTTCGACGATGCTTCGGCGGGCGAGTTAAAAGCTCTGCCTTTTGTCTTAGACGAACTATCTAAAATCTTTGATTTTGGTCTTTTATCCATATCTATTTAAAATAAACTTTATTTAAATGCTTAACTAAACAATGCGGTTTGCACGCGATTTCCATTTCGGAGACCGAGCGATTTCGTGGTAGAAGCATAATCCAAAAGAAACTTCGTGCGAAGTCGGGAGTTTTAAAGAAATCGCTTACCTGAACAGGAAGGGAAATTCCAAAAAACCGCTTAGGTTTTTTTGATATGCCAGTAAATGCATCACCACATTTTGAAAAAGCAGAAGTAGAATATTTAAACGCAGAGACAACTCAGCAAAAAATCCTCTGTCTGAAAAAAATGATAACTCTTGCTCCAAAACATAAAGGGAGTGAAAATTTATTAAAACAATTAAAAACAAGATTAAAAAAATTAAAATACGCAAATGAAAAAGAATCAAAAAAAGCCGGCTCAACTCAAAAAGGGATTAAAAAACACGACATGCAGGCAGTTATTATTGGAAAAACAAATTCTGGAAAATCTTCCCTACTTTCAATCCTGACAAACGCCGAGCCAAAAATTTCTGAAAACAAATTCACAACAACAGAACCTGTAATCGGAATGATGGGTTTCAAAGAAACAAGCATTCAATTAATAGAAGTTCCAGCAATTGGCTCTGAATACTATGACAAGGGG
>DAOWJK010000028.1 GCA_030640395.1 Nanobdellota archaeon
CTACGCAGACATAACAATTTTTAAAGAAGGAGATGAATATGTTACATCATTGTCCAAAAATGGACAAAGTAAAACAGGAGAACCGCAAAGATACATAAGTTTCATCGACGCACCAGGGCACGAAATGCTCATGGCAACAATGCTCTCTGGAGCAGCAACAATTGACTCTGCAATTTTAGTAATCGCGGCAAACGAAGGCATCAAGCCCCAGACAAAAGAGCACCTGATGGCGCTGCAGGCAAAAAAAATCAAGGGCATCATCATTGTCCAAAACAAAATAGATTTGGTAACCAAGGAACAGGCATTAAAAAACTATGAAGAAATTAAAAAATTTGCCAAAGGAACCTTGGCAGAGGATGCTCCAATAATTCCGGTATCAGCACAGCAAGGAGTCAACATAAATAAATTATTAGAAGAACTCTGCAAATTAAAAATCCCGAAAAAAGACCTGGAATCAGAACCAATTTTTTTAGTTGCAAGAAGTTTTGACATAAACAAACCAGGAACAGAAATCAAAAATTTAAAAGGAGGAGTTTTAGGGGGAATCTTAAAAAAAGGAAAATTAAAAGTCGGGGACGAAATTGAAATCAAACCAGGATTAAGTATTAAAAAAGCAAACCAAGATTCTTATCAAACACTGTCAACAAAAATTCTATGCCTGCACAAAGGAGACAAATCTGTAAAAGAAGTTCTTCCAGGAGCAAGTATTTCAATTGAAACAGAACTCGACCCTTTTCTCACTAAAACAGATTCATTAACAGGATGCCTGGTCTCAACAAAAAACAACCTTCCGGAAATCAGCCATAATATAAAAATAAAATCAGAGTTGTTCAGGGAAGTCTTGGGAACAGAAAAACACGAAAAAGTCGAGCCACTAAAAACAAAAGAAATGCTAATGCTAAGCGTGAACACAACAATCACTGTCGGAATAGTCAAGACAATCAAAGAAAATGAAATTGAATTAGATTTAAACATCCCAATAGTTGCTCTAAAAAAAGACAATGTCGGAATCGCAAGAAACATTGACAAGCACTGGAGACTGATTGGCTGGGGGGAAATTTTATAAACTCTTTTTTGCTAAACAATTTATGAAAAAAATATTTTTATTCATAACATTAGGAATTTTATTAACTGGTTTTGTATTTGCTGCTTCTATTACAGGTTCTACAATAAATAATAGCCAGGAAAATCAAATTCAAGCCAGGCAAATTCAAAGCACAACTGATTCTACAGCAAAAGCAACTCAAATACAATCTCAAAAAAAATTAACACAGGCTCAAATACAAAAAGCAATTCAAGTAAAAAATAAATTAAGGATTCAGGCTCAAACAGGCGAATGTCCTGTTGATTGCACCTGCGATGGTTCAACAATAAAATGCCCTCTGCCAAATGGAGGAAGAGAAATGACAATCAAGGCTGGAAAATCAGGGAACACAATTGTCCAGGTAAAAAATGCTAACATGTCAACAAAAGTTGTTTTATATAAATCAGAAGGAGAAATTTATGGAGTTTTCAAAAATAATAATACTAAAAAAATTAAAGTAATGCCTGATGAAATCCAGGCAAGATTGACTGAAAGAATCGGGGGTCTTGAAGAACATGAAATTGAATTAGATGAGGAAGGAACATATCAAATTCAAGCGAGAAAAAACGCAAGGCTATTTTGGTTTATCCCAGTAAAGAAACGCGTAAGATTTGAAATGGATTCTGAAACAGGGGAAATAATAAAACAAAGAACATCCTGGTGGGGATTTTTAGCAAAAGACGAATTAATTGTTGGAAACAAATGTGCAACAGTCAGTCCTGATTTTAGAGATGAATGCTGTCAAAATAAAGGCTTTGATTTTTACAACCAGGAAACTGGTGAATGTGAAACCAAAGCTTCAGTAGATGAAATTGTTGAAAACAAATCTCAATAAACTTTATAACCTTATTTTTTCTCTAACTAATTATGACAATCTACTCACATTCTCGTTTATCCACTTTTGAGCAATGCCCTCTTAAATTCAAGTTCAGATACATTGACAAAATAATTCCTGAAATAGAAAAAACAATTGAAATCCATCTGGGAAAAACAGTTCACGACACTTTGGAATGGCTCTATACTCAAGTGCAGGATAACAAATTCCCGACAATGGATGAAACAATTGTTTATTACGCGGAAAAATGGGCAGAAAATTACAAGCCAGAAATAATAATTGTGAAAAAAGACATGACTGCAAAAGATTATTTTGACAAAGGTGTTGAATTCATCATTAATTATTATACAAAGCACCAGCCTTTTGATGACAACACAATTGAAATAGAGAAAAAAATATTATTCAATCTTGATGAAAAAGGAAAATACAAGCTTCAGGGATTCATAGACAGACTGGTTCACAATACAAAAACCAACGAATACGAAGTTCATGATTACAAGACTGCAAACTTTCTCCCTAAACAGGAAAAATTCGAAAACGACAGGCAACTTGCGTTGTATTCAATAGGAATAAAAGAAATATTCGGGGAAGACAAAGAAGTAATTTTAATCTGGCATTACCTTGCGCACAATCAAAAAATCTGCTCAAAGAGAACAAACCAGCAATTGCAGCAACTCAAGCAGGAAACACTTGCACTAATAAATCAGATAGAAGCAACAGAAAAATTTCCTCCCTACATTTCTAAACTCTGCGACTGGTGCGAATACAAAAATATTTGTCCTGCCTGGGGAAATTCTCCTGAAAAAGAAATTGAAAAAAATAATGAAGAAGGATTGGATATCTGGTGAGAGAAGAATATCAAACAAGAATTTATAAATAAGATTTCTATTAATAAAATATGGCACTTACAGAAAAACAAGTAGAAGAAATTAAAAAATTATTAAGAACTAAATTAAATGAGAAATTAACCAAATACACAAGAGAAACAACTTCTATGCCATTTTTAGCAAAGTTAATGCAGGACTCTGAAAAAGTCGCGGCGTATTCTTTTATTCATTCATTATCTACAACATTAGGGATGTCGATATACGAAGAAGTTTCAAAAATAATTGCAAGACCATTGTCGCAGGAAGTTGAAAGAAATGTTAAACTTGACGGCACTCTCTCACAAATTCAAAAACAAGTAATTAATACAATAGTAAATGAATTAAGAGAGGGAAAAAGAAAAGCAAATAACAAAAATGAGATGAATGAAGTTTTGAAAGCAGATTCTTCAAATGGCAAGGCACAGAAAGATAACCGGGTTGTTGATTTTTACATGAAAAGAAATGACAAAGAATATTATTTTGAAATAAAAACTGTTAAACCAAATATAGATGTGTTTACAAAATCAAAGCAGAAACTTTTAGAATGGGTCGCAAGAAAACAAAAACCTATCCATGCAATATTAGCATTTCCATATAACCCGTATCATCCAGCACCTTACTCAAGATTTACAGAGCAGGGTGTTGTTGAGCATGAAACTGAATTTTTAATTGCTGAAGAATACTGGGATTTTTTAGGCGGAGAAGGGACTTACAAAGAAGTTTTAGAAATAAATTAGATATACTTATCTTGTATTTAAGTTGTAGTATCCCTATTTAACTTTTATTTAGTTTGCTTTTCGTATGGAAGATAAAGTTTTACAAGGTTTCAAAAAAGATTTTTTGGCAATCAAAGAAAAAGGGTTTGTTGAATCACATAGAACACATAATACAGGAATAGGAAAAACATTTGAAGATTTAATTGGTGTTGTAGAGAATAATAATGCTTTGGCAGATTACAAAGATGTTTTGGAATTAAAATCATCTAGAGAATTATCAAATAGCATGGTTACTCTTTTTACAAAAGTTCCAACACATCCAAAAGGGATTAACTCAATTATGAGAGAAAAATTTGGAGAACCTGACAAAAAAGCAGGGGGGCTAAAAACGGTTCATACAACTTTCTCATCTTTGAAATTTAACACTTTCTTCAAAAGAATAGGGTTTAAACTTAAAATTGATGAAGATAGAAAAAGAATTTATATTTTAATAAAAAATCTTGAAATAGATAAAGTTGAGGATATTGAAATTTATTATGAATTTGAGGAGATTAAGGAAATAATAGAAAAGAAACTTGACTATATTGCATACATTAAAACTGAAACAAAAACAGAAGATGGAAAAGAATTTTTTAATTTCAAAAAAGCAATTTTGTTAAGTGATTTAACTTTTGAGAAGTTTATTCAATTTATTAAAGAAGGTTTGATTTTATATGACATAAGAATAGGGGTTTATAGAAGTGGAAAGCTAAAAGGAAAAACACACGACCATGGCTCTGGTTTTAGAGTTTTAAAAAATAATATCAATAAAGTGTTTAAGATGGAAGAAATTTAAATATTTTTAATCTCTAAAATTTTTCCTAAAAGAATGGCATATTTTCCATTTTCTTTTGTAAGTCCTTTCCATTCAACACGCATAAAAGGTGCATTTTTAGAATAACCATTTTTGAAATGTATTTCATCAAATTCTTTCTTAAGAAATCTTTTATCCCAATAAGGTTTAATCTCTCTAAATTCTTTAATCTTTTTCCCTGAGGCAATTAGATCAAACCATTTTCTTAATAGGGTTAAATGAAGAATTTTCTTTTGAGTCATTGTTTTTCTATTATTACAATCCATTCTTCGTTCATAGTTACAGCATGATTTCCAGATTTGTTCGTGGGGGAATTTAACTTTGGCATTCTTTTGTGAGGTATATTTCTAATAAAAGTATTATGATGTTTGTAATGATTTTTAGCTTGGAATAATTCTAAAATTATTTCATCTGTTGAAATTTGAATTCCTTTAACTCTCCTATTCCCAACGACAAAACAAATAAAAGCACCTTTTTTTGTAACCCTATGCAATTCTTTAACGCATTTATCAAAATCCACATAAAAACTTAAAACATCTTTTGCCCTACGCGAATCAAGTTTAGAAATTTTATTTAAAGTTTTTTTCAGTGTGGGGGAACCTAAGCCATTTTCCAAATCTTTAGTGGGGATACCTCCCAAACATATTTTATCAATATTTATTACTTCGTCCCTACTATAATCTAACCATTGCAATCCCAATCTAGAAAATTGCCCATAAGCTACAGTTGTTCTACTATCTCCATAAGGGGGAGAAGTAAGAATCAAATCAACACTATTTGCGGGAATTGAAGTTAAATTTCTTGTATCTTCTGCTAGAATATTAACTTCACAATTTTGTTTTTCTTTTACATAATTTTCCATGCTGTATATATTTTCTTTAACTTTTTCTCTAAACGCTTTTGATGTGTTTGGATTGTGTTTTTTTAGCATCTCCTGATTCATTCTATAAAGTTTATATTCCCTATTTCTTGTATTAGAAACATTTCGGACAGTTTCAGAAAATGCAATTAAAAAAAAATCGCGAATATCTTTATTTTGAATTGTGTTGATGTTTTGTTTGATTATCGCCAAATCTCTTATTACTTCTGGTTTAAACCAAAAATCAATATTAAAGAAATCTGGCTTTTGAAATTGTTTTTTATTTTTCTTATCATCCAGACTTTTTTTTATAATTTTATGATATTCATCCCATAAAGATTGTGGATTAATTAAAGTAGTCTTAACTTTTGAAATTAATAAAGCGAGAGGATTAATATCAATTCCATAAGTTTTTTTAAAATTTTTATGAAGGGTTGCTTCTAAAAGTGCTGTTCCAGAACCTACGAAAGGATCTAAAAGAACTTTTTTATCTTTGCCATATAATTCTATTAATCGCCTTGCTATTTGAGGTATCATCATGGCAGGATAAGTATGAAAACCATGATTACTAGACTTAGTATATTCATTACGAAAATCCCACGAAGTATCTTTAAACTTCTTCTCCTTTTGTTTATCCAAATTTTGCGATTGCATTTTTACTTAATTTGGTTAATTGATATAACCGCCCTTTTTTAGTTTCTTCGTTTAAGCATTCCACTAATTTTTTATTTTTTAAATCTGTAAGAACCATGCTAACATGATTTAATCTCAAATCTACTTTCTTTGAAATTTCTGAAGGAGTAAGAATTTCATTACCTATGGCTTTCAAAACTTTGTGCCTATATTCACTTGATTTAATTAATGAAATTGCGTCTATCATCTCTTTTTCCATTAATTATCATTAATTACAATAATATATAATGATAACTACATTATTAATACAATATAGATACATATAAATGTTTCGGTTAGAAATCTTTAATGAGGGTGGAAAAGAATTTAAGGAAAAAATTGGAGGGGTTGCTGAAGGGAAGATGAGCGATTAATTTAATAAACTATAATTTTCATATATCTAAAAAATTAATTAACTCTTCAGAAATTCTATGTGGATAAACCAGAAAAAACAATGGAAGAAACTCTCTGTTTTTTGTAAGCAAATCTAAACAAGATTCATTCTTACTATTCTTCTGGAGTTCTTCCCAGCTTCCTATTTGTTTTGGAAAGTTAGAGTAATTAATTCCATTTTTATTCCAGAAATAAAAATATTCATAATCTTGATCAGGAATAAATTTACTTATTTGCATATGTGAAATTTTTCGCCAATTTTTTTCTAAAGGTTCTTTTGTTTTCCTTCTTGCTATCATTTCAATCAATGGATTAAGTATATGAGAATTCGCTTTAAATTGTTTAAAGTCAATAGGATTATTACAAAAAATTGATTCCATTATTGCGTTAATATCATAATAGGGATTGGGAAATGCCTGTTCTTTATTTCTGAATCCATTATGTTTGAGAATTCCCTCTAAAATTATATTGATAATCGGTAAAGATTGGTTAAACAATTTATTTCTTTCTAAATATTTAATTATAAAAAATAAGTATGGAAAAGAAGAATCTCCCCAAAACCAAACATGCTTCAAATTTTCTAATATCTTATTATGGAGAATGCCATTTTGTTCAGTATTATAATAAAATTTATTACAACATAATAATCCAAGTACAATTGTAGTTCTTGCCCTATAAACTAAATCTCCATCACCAAAAGCGGTTCCTTCCAACAAATTATCCCTATTGACAAATTCCTCCGATAATTCATTTAGAATATTGAGAGTTGTTTCCTTTACCAGCTTTAAAGTTTCATCAATCATTTTATCAGACTTCTTTTCTTCTTCAATAAATCCTATAATTGTAGAAGATAATATTGTCCACGCCTCAAATTGTGCAAAATGATTTTTCTGTTCTTGAAATTTTTTTAAGATATACGATGTCAAAATCACTGAAGCAAATATACCATTCAAAATATTAGATTTTTGTTTAGCAGTTTGTAATATTTGTTTTTTTAGGAACATAAAATATTTTTTCTTTGGAAAGAATTCATTCCCATTTAATTGGAAAAAACTTAGGAATTCTTGGAATTCTTCAAAACTTTTTGGGATAAATTCTCCTTGTGCTTCAATAAAATATTTTAATAATTGATCTTTATTTATTGTTTCTAATTTAGAAAAATTAGTTGTTGTTTGATTTACTTTGTCAATTCTTTGAAATACATTATCAGCAATGTCCCCATTCGTAACGAGATGGGATATGTGGGGTTTCTTTTTATCTATATTTGGATGGTCACAGGCGGTGTTTACCAAATCTTCCATAACTTCCCTATGAATTTTATCCCAAACAGATAATGAGATATTACCTGTTTTTAACTGATAAGCATGAACATTATCGTCTTTATCAATAGAAATAATATCTTTTCCAAATTCTAATGCTCCATGAGGTGAAATATATAAAATTTCATGGCCTTGGGAAATTAATACCTGACAAAATGGGATTTGATAATTTCTTTCATTAGTATTAATCAACCAATTTTCTATTGCTCTCTCTATCATTCCATTCCTCCTTCTTTTTCTCCATTAAATTTTCAAACTTTTTTTTATATTCTTTATCTTTTTCCCATTCAGGTAATTTATCTTGTATTTTTTTAGCCAAATCAGGACCAACGAACATAGTGGGCATACAGGGATTACCATCATCATCAAAATCAATCTGCATTTTTTCTAATGCTTTTAAAACTAAATCAGGGGATATTCCTGCTCCTTTTCCATCAACAATATTCCCAGTTTCTTTTGCGGTTTCATCCAATTTTGCAAATATATTCCTACCTAATTGCTTTTGAAGATCTCCTGCAATTTCATTTGCAATAGGAACTAATGCTTTTGGACCCTCCGCGATAATTTTATCATTTTTAATAGAAAATTTACTCTGGATTTCATCAAAAGATGTTTCCTTTTTATCTCCATCAACTGTATGATAAGCTAATTTATCTCCCTCATGTATTAATATTTGGGTTATTGATCCAATTAAAGGATCAGAACGAGATTGTTTTCTTAAATAGTTTTCAAAATTCTTTTTAATTTCTAATTTTATTTTTGGAAAGTCCGGAAACATTTAAACTCCTCTCCCCCTCATCAAAAAAACAATCTCACAATAAGGCTGTCTATCTTTCTCTGTCCTGTTCAAAACAGGTCTCTTAAATTTATCAACAATCTTTAAACCGCTTTTTTCTGCAATCAAAGGATATAAATTATATTTGTCATTTGCAACAATAAAATAATCCCCGTCATCCTTAACAAACTTTCCAATATTCCTTAACACTTTACTTATCCCCTCAACATATTCATCTCTTGCCTGTTTTCCCTGCCCATTAAACAAAGGTCCAATCTCTTTATTATCTTTTCTTGGAATATTAAATAATTCATAAGAATAAGCGTGTTGCTCGTGATAATCAATTTGCCCCACATAAGGTGGAGAAGTAAAAATCCCATCTATTTTTTTCTTTTTTAATAACTTAAAAAATTTAGGATTCTGCTTCTTCATTTCCTTAAAAATATTTACTTCTCTTGAATCTCCATGAATTACTTCAGAATTAACATCTTTTTTAAGGTTTGAAAATTCTTTTAATCTTTTTATTGTATCATAAGTATACCTCACCAAATGTTTAACAATTGAATTAATCGGGGTGCATAATTTTTTGTGCTTTCTGCAATAATATGGTCCAATCTGAGGTTCTTTTAAAGTTGCTAAATCAGAGTGTCTTGTCGCCCTGCATGAACGGGCGGTTCTGCTTAAAATAATTCTCAAAACATTTCTCAAATTTTCATCTTCAACTTTCTCTAAAAGTTTAATATAATAAAACAATTCCTGTCTAACCCTCTTTGAAAACCATTTATGCAAAAAACTATTCATCTCTTTTTCATTTAATAATCCCAATTTATTTTTTGTTCCATTCTCTTCAAAAAATTCTTTATTCTCTTTGAAGAATTGTCTAAGTTTTTCTTCCCCATATTTTTTTTCATTATTAATTATTCCTTTTCTCACTTTATTTTTAAATTCTGGATTAGGGAAATGTTTTTTATTAAACTTATTTAATCTCTCTTTTAACTCTTCATCAAAAGAATCATCAAAAACCTTTTGACTAAATTCGCTTGTCTTAAAACAAATATCCCTCGCTGTTTTATCTAATTCAACTAAATCGTATTTCCCTATTTTTACTTTAGAAATTAAGCAATTAAAATTAGAGACATCAATTCCAATTGAATGCAAACCTAATTCTGATGATTGAATGAGTGTTGTTCCACTTCCCATAAATGGGTCAAGAATTATATCCCCCTCTTTAAAAAATATTTTCTTTTTGAATGTGTTTAAATGAGAATCTAAAAAGTATTCTACCAACTGAGGAATAAATTTCCCTTTGTAAGGATGCAATCTATGGACATGTTTTGTAGTATCTGATTCTCGTAAATGAGCAAACGACAAATTCCAATTTAAATCATTACCTAATCTCTTTTTCCATTGTTGCTGTTTTTGAATAATATTTTGGTCATAATATTTTTTTAACTCATTAAATGCAATTTTTATTTTAAGTCCTTCCATGTATTTTTTTATTTTTGCATATTGAATTAAATATCCTATATTAGAAGTGGTTACTGGTCTGTCTAAATAATAAGTTGCCCATGTTGACGCTTCTTTTAAAGATAACCTCTCTTTTTGCATATTATTAATTCAACAAGAAGCTATATAAATTTTTTGGACCATTAATTAGTGGCAAATTGAAAATCTCAAATCTCTTCTCAAAAATATATATTAATCACTCCCCATTCCCCTTCTGCACCCTAATCAAATCTGTAACATAATCCCCCTGCTGAAGCCTGACAATCCTCACGCCCTGGGCAGCCCTTCCCATTACTCTGATGTTTTTCAAAGAAGTCCGAATAACAATTCCTTTTGCGGTTGTGATAATTATGCCGTCCTCGTCATTAACTGCAACAGTTGTAACAACCTCGCCTGTTTTTTCTGACACCTTCAAATTAATCACGCCCTTTCCTGCCCTCGCTGTTTTTCTGTAATCCTTAACCGCAGTTCTTTTTCCATAACCTTTTTTAGAAATTGTCAGGATTGCCTGAGTATTTAAAACCTCCAGGCTGACAACCTCGTCGTCCTTTCCCATTTTTATTCCAGTAACTCCATAACTTGCTCTTCCCATTGCCCGAACATTATCACTGCCAAACCTAATTGCCTGCCCCTTCCTCGTCGCAAGCAAAACCTCCTGCGCTTTTTTCACAACTTCAACACCAATCAAGACATCTGAATTATCTGCAGGAAGATTTATTGCCTTGACACCAGACGCCCTTGGCTTTGAGAAACTGCCCAGTGAAATTTTCTTGACCTGTCCTTTTCTCGTCGCCATAAATAAATAATCCTCAAAATTTTTTACTGAAATAACACTTGTAACTTTCTCGTTTTTTAAATTAAGCAGATTAATTATCGCCTTGCCTTTGCTATATCTTTCTGCTCTTGGAATATCATATGCCTTTAACCACAAAACTCTTCCTCGTGTTGTAAAGAACATTAAATAATCATGTGTTGAACAAGTAATAAGTTGTTTTACAAAATCCCCTGTTGTCAGATTGCTCCCGATAACTCCCTTGCCTCCTCTCTTCTGCTCGTGATAAGTCTGCACATCCATTCTCTTGCAATAACCTTTTTCAGTGATGGTCACCACAACATCTCTCTTCTGCACCAAATCCTTCTCGGAAATCTCAGAAATCCTCTGCAAAACCCTGGTCCTTCTGTTGTCCCCATATTTGGTTTTCAATTCATTAACTTCCCTGACAATTATTTTCAAAATCTCCTTAACATCCCCTAAAATCTTTTCAAGCTCGGCAATTCTCTTTTTCAAGTCCTCTGCTTCTTTTTTTAATTTATCAACTTCCAGTGAAGTCAATTGCTGCAACCTGGTTTCCAGAACAGCCTCTGATTGTTTCCTTGTCAGCTTGAATTTTTGGACAAGATTGTCCATTGCTTCTGTCTTGCTTTTGGACTTTTTAATCAAAGTTATAACAGCGTCAATATTTTTCAGGGCAATCAAAAGTCCCCCGACAATTTCCTGCCTGTCCTCTGCTTTTTTCAATTCATATTTTGACTTTTTTGTAATAATTATTTTTCTATGATTAACATACTCTTCAACAACATTCTTCAAATTCAAAATTTTCGGCTGCCCCCCGACCAAAGCCAAAAAATTAACATTAAACGAATCCTGCATCCTTGTATATTTATACAGAGAATTAATTACAAACTTTGGATTAGCCCCTTTCTTCAGTTCAAGCACAACCCGAATTTTCCCTTTTGAAGATTCATCCCTTAAATCAGAAATGCCTTTTATTTTTTTATCCCTTGCTAAATTAGCAATGTTCGTAAGCAAAGTTGTTTTATTAAGCATGTAAGGAATTTCTGTAATCACAATAACCTCTTTATGTTTTATAGTCTCAATAGAAGTCTTTCCCCTCATTATCAATCTTCCTCTGCCTGTCTTGTACAATTCAGTCATATCCCCCTGAACCATGGCTCCGGTTGGAAAATCAGGACCAGTAACAATCTCACACAATTTTTCAATTGTAATCTCCGGCTGTTTAATATAAGCAACAATAGCGTCGCAGACTTCATTCAAATTATGCGGAGGAATGTTTGTCGCCATGCCAACAGCAATCCCTGTCGCGCCATTAAGCATCAGGGTCGGAAGTTTCCCGGGAAGCAGTTCAGGTTCTTTTGCTGAGCCGTCATAATTAGGAACAAACCTGACTGTCTCCTTGTCAATATCCTGCAGAAGTTCCATAGAAATAGGCATCAAACGACATTCTGTATATCTCATCGCAGCCGGAGGGTCTGCATCAATGCTCCCAAAATTACCCTGCCCAAAAACAAGAGGATACCTCAATGAAAAATCCTGCGCCATCCTGACCATTGCCTCATAAATAGAACTATCCCCGTGAGGATGATACTTTCCCATAACTTCCCCAACCACCCTCGCTGACTTCTTGGTCGGAGTCCCGGGCTTCAGCCCCATCTGGTTTATTGCATAAAGAATTCTTCTCTGCACCGGCTTCAGACCATCCTCAATCGACGGAATCGCCCTTGACACAATAACACTCATTGCATAATCCAAATAAGCCTTTTTCATCTCTCCGGAAACTTCTGTCTGGATAATTCCTTTTTTCTCATCTTCAATAACTTTTGGGTCAATATTCGGTGTCATCTTCTTCTACCTCCTCATAATTTATTAAAAGTTCGTTTTCATCATCAACTTCAAAATTAAAAGAAGTCTTAGTTTCCTTCAACTCTCTCAAATTTTCCATTAACTCATTTATCTCTTCATCATCCAAATCAAATTCTAAAACATCAACTTCTATATCTTTGCCCTCGCCTGTTCCATCCTGCATATCAGAGGGTACACCTTTAGGTGCTATGTCTTCAGAATCTTCTGGATGTTCTTTGCCCTCTGTGTTTATATCTTCTTTCACAGAGGGTACCTCGTCAGAGGTTCTCGTGCTGGGAGCGTAGCGAGGCAGTACATCCTTGGATGCTAAGTATTCTTTTTTTTCTTCTTCAATTGCTTTAATATTTTTCTCTATGTCTTCCATTATTCTTTATTCTCCTTTATTTTATTAAAATTTTCTCTTGTTCCAAAAGTATCATAAATAATTTTAATTTGTTTTATTTTTCCTTTTTTATCAAATTCAAACAAATCAACTCCATGAAAAAAAGATTTTTTTCCATTTTTTAAAATCCAGGAATATTCAAAATGTCCTGCTCCTTTATTATCTTTAACAA
>DAOWJK010000024.1 GCA_030640395.1 Nanobdellota archaeon
AGAATCATGCGCAGGCAATGGAAGATTTGGGGATGGTTGATTTTGATGCTTCTGCGCATGATTCTTCACCTTAAAACTAAACTTCTTTGGCTTTCCATATCTTTTACCCTCGACATTCTCAGAATCATCTTTCCCGATTGGAACTCTCTTGGACATAATATTAGGAATCTCTATCTGAATTTCCCAAATTTCTTTTTCAAGTTTTTTTCTCTTTTCTCCTGATTCCTTTATTTTCCCGGGAATATTTTTTGCTTCTTTAATTAATTTGGAAGCATCCTTTTTATTTTTCTTAAGTTCATTAATCTTTTTAGAAACCTTATTCCTGTCACTCCTTAATTTATCCTCGTCATATTTCAGTTTCCTCCATTTTGCATCCAACTTTATTATCTCATCAACCAAAGGAAGTTTTTCTTTCTGAAACTTTTTCCTGATATTTTCCTTGACAAGATTTTCATTCTCTTTTATGAATTTAATATCCAGCATAAAAATAATTAAGAAACATTCTATTTAAATTTATTGTAAAAATTTAAAAACACTTCTCGCCTAACCAATTCATGGCAGAGGTGATTAAAAATCTTGGAACAGAACTCATCAGTATTTACAACGAGTTCATTTCAGTTCTTCCCCCATCCCTCGGGCAATTTGTGAACCTGCTTATATTAGTTTTGATGATTGTGCTCTATTCAATTTTTGTGTGGAAGTTTTACAAATTCATTTCCAAAAAAAATCCAGTTGGACTGGATTTAAACCAATATAATAAATTTCAGCATTCTTTTTTATCAAAACTAACCCACGGGGCACTTTATTTTGTGGAATACCTTTTAATTCTGCCATTTCTGATTTTCATTATTTTTACAGTGTTCACTTTTTTCCTGATAATCCTCGCACAAAGTCAGGAGACTTCTCAAATACTAATTATCTCCGCCGCAATAATCACTGCAATAAGAATGACTGCTTATTACAAGGAAAACTTGTCACAGGAAATCGCAAAAATGCTCCCATTCACTTTGCTGGCAATCACAGTCCTCAACCCAAACAATTTCGCAGACACCCAATACATAGAAAGAATATTTTCTCACATAAGCAACCTTTCAGTATTTTTCAGCCTGATAATAAATTACCTGATATTCATAATTATCATAGAAGCTGTCTTGAGATTTTTTGATTTTATCTTTTCATTATTTGGATTAGAAGAACAAGATGAAACAGTAGAGAAACAAATCAATCACCAGTAACTTCAGGATGCTCATGCCCAGTTTCCATCATTTTCCTAAGTGTCTTGACATGTTTGTTTTTTTCTTCAAAATATTTTTCAGGACTCAAGTTATCACTTTCAATCATCTGTGCAACATATTCTCCTCCTAAAAAATGAGGCGTCAAAACATAACTCGCCCCTTTCTTGTATAAATCAAGGGCTTCTTTTATCTGATGAGCACGGACAATAAT
Organism: Nanobdellota archaeon; assembly: GCA_030640395.1. Lineage (GTDB taxonomy): Archaea > Nanobdellota > Nanobdellia > Pacearchaeales > GW2011-AR1 > JAGLYK01. Next base: position 1,447 of record DAOWJK010000024.1, read on the forward strand.
TATTGCATCAGGGTTGACAACTCTGATAGATTCTATCAAAAGAAAATTCGTCTCAAAATCAGGAAGAGTTGAAACAGCCAGTTTAATTTTATCCAACGGCAGCTCTTTTAAAAGTTCAACATCATAAACATCCCCGTAAATGCAGGGTATCTTGAACTTAGTCAGGCTCTCAATTGTGTCCGGATTAAAATCAACAACAAGATAATTCTTTTTTATTTTTCTCAGGGACCTCAATATGCTAAACCCTATCCGATTATATCCGAAAAGAATCGCATCATATTCTTTTTTAATTTTCCTGGTTTTCTTTATTTTCTTCTTTTCAAAAAAAGAAACAAACCTATATGCTTTCTCATAAAACCTGCGGGAATAAATAATCATATAAGTTGAAATCGTAATTGTCATAATCATTGTTAAAGTTATAATTGGGAGAATGTTCGGCTCAAGCAAAGCCCCGTGGACGCTCAAAGCAAGAATAATCAGTATCAAAGAGAATTCAGAAATCTGCGCAAGAGTTGTTCCAACCAAAAAATTATTTCTCTTGGTGTAGCCAAACAACGCCATCAGGCTCATTAAAATCAGGGGCTTGAAAGTCAAAACAAACAATGACAAAATAATCGCACTCTTGAAAATCGGCATTAAATTAGATGTTGGAAAATTAAAACCAAGAATTATAAAAAAGATTATCAAAAAGAAATCCCTCAGAGGTCTTACCTTTGAGCTTATCTCGGTGCTGTAAGGAGAAATAGACAAAACAACTCCTGCAACCAGCGCCCCTATCTCAATTGAAAAACCAAAATAACTAAACAATGCCGCAATTATAAAACACCAGCAAATAGAAAATAAAAACAGCAACTCCTGTGATTTGGCAATGTTTTTAGTGACTCTCGGGAGAATAAAAAATCCGACTAAAAATAAAAGAGCAATCAAACCTCCTCCGCCGAGAAACCCCTTCAAAACAAAAGAACTGAAATTAGTCCCGTTAGATATTGACGAAATAAACATCAGGGCAGAAACAGCAACCAAATCCTGAATAATCAGGATGCCAATTGACATTTTTCCGTAGAGAGAATCAAGATGCCTCTTGTCTGAAAGCAGTTTCATTGTAATAATCGTGCTGCTGAACATAAGAGCGATAGCAATATAAGAAGCATTAATAACATCAAACCCAAGCAATTGCGACGCGACAAAAAATCCAAAAATAAATGTAAGAACCATTTGCGCAAAACCAATTAATAACGACGAGGTTCCAATCTCCTTGATGATTTTGGGATTAAGGTGCAGGCCGACAATAAACAGCAAAAAAGCAATTCCAAAATGAGAAAAAATATTTATAATTTCCCTCGACGATTCCAAATTAATAAAACCTGTTTCAATCACAAATGCCGCAATCACTCCTGCAAGAATATAACCTATGATAATCGGCTGTCTAAAAGCCTTGACTACATACGACACCACAAATGCCATAAACAAAATAATTCCTAATTGAATAAATATCTGCTCGATTTTTTTCACCTCTTATTATTATTAGAAACAAAAGTATAAAAAGGTTTTTAAGTTTCTTTTATATAAAATTTATATGGAAATCTGCGATGAATGTGGACGGACAATAACTGAATCAAAATGGAAGAAGAATATTTTTGAAGGAAAAATATTTTGTAGCAAGTGCTATGATAAAATTAGTGAGAAGTTTTATTTGAATGATTGAGTGCAAAAGATTTTAAGGAGAGATTTCTTAGGGGATTTATGGATAAAGAAACAGCGAAACAAGAAGTAAGCAAACTTGTGCAAATTTTCAAAGATAACATTAATCAATACAAATTATCCACATACAAAGAAGCACAAGTAAGAATAGAATTTATTGATAAATTTTTTAGATTATTAGGATGGGATATAAACAACGAACAAGGTTCTTCAGAACAATTTAAAGAAGTCATAAATGAAGATGCAATAAAGATTGAAGGGAATACTAAAGCTCCTGATTATTGTTTTAGAATAGGGGGTCAAAGAATATTCTTTGTGGAAGCAAAAAAACCTTCTGTTAAACTTAAAGAGAATTCTGAATCAGCTTATCAATTAAGAAGATATGCTTGGAATGTTGGAATTCCCATATCTATTTTGACAGATTTTGAAGAATTTGCAGTATATGATTGTAGAGTCAAACCTAATGAAAAAGATAATTCAAGTGTGGCCAGGATTATGTTATTAACTTTTGATGATTATGTAGAAAAGTTTGATAAGATATGGAGTATTTTCTCTAAAGAAGCTATTATGAAAGGTAGTTTTGAAAGATATGTTATTTCACAAAAAGGAATGAAAGGAACTACAGAAGTTGATAATTCTTTTTTAAGAGAGATTGAAAAATGGAGAGAAAATTTAGCGAAGAATTTAGCTTTAAGAAATCCAAATTTAACAATTTCTGAATTAAATTATTCTGTTCAAAAAATTATAGATAGAATTTTGTTTTTGATAATTTGTGAATATAAAAATATAGAGAAGTATGGTAAACTAAAAGAGATTGTAGAAAAACCAGATGCTTATAAAAAATTACAACCCCATTTTAAAGATTCAGATGATAAATATAATAGTGGTATCTTTGATTTTTCTAAAGATAAAATAACCCCTTCTTTAATTATTGATGATAAAATCTTGAAAGACATTATTATTAACTTGTATTATCCTAAATCTCCTTATGATTTTTCTGTTTTGCCTATTGAAATATTAGGCAAAGTTTATGAAAAGTTTTTGGGAAAGACGATTAGGTTAACTCCCTCTCATCAAGCAAAAGTAGAAGAAAAACCAGAAGTAAGAAAAGCAGGGGGAGTTTATTATACTCCTAAATATGTTGTTGATTATATAGTAAAAAATACAGTTGGGAAGTTGATTAAAGGAAAAACACCAAAACAAATAGAAAACATAAAAATATTAGATTCTGCTTGTGGCTCTGGAACTTTTTTGGTTAGGTCTTATAGTTATATCTTAAATTATCTTCTTGAATATTATCAACAAAATCCGACTAAATACAAAAAAGAAATTTATCAAACTAAAAAAGGGAATTGGTTTTTAACAACAGAAATAAAAAAGAATATTTTATTAAATAATATCTATGGTGTTGATATTGACACACAGGCAGTTGAAGTAACAAAATTAAGTCTTTTATTAAAGGTTTTAGAAAATGAAACTAAAGAGAGCGTTAGTCAGCAGTTAAAATTATTCAAACAGAGAGCATTACCTAATCTTGATAAAAATATTAAATGTGGAAATTCATTAGTTAACTCTTCTTATTTTTCTCAAAAAACTTTAAGCTCACCATCTATTAAAGAATTGAAGAAGATTAATCCTTTTGATTGGGATGAAAAATTTTCATTTAAATTTGATATAATAATAGGAAATCCGCCTTATGTTAAGGAATATACAAACAGAGAAGTTTTTGAAGATATTAAAAAAACAGATACGAAAAAATATTATCAGGGAAAAATGGATTTATGGTATTTCTTTACCTGTAAAGCGTTGGATTTATTGAAAGATGGGGGGTTTCATAGTTATATTGCCCAAAATAATTGGATTACAAGTGCAGGAGCTTCTATTTTAAGAAATAAAATTTTATCAGATTCTAAAATATTATCATTCTTTGATTTTAATGATTTTAAGGTTTTCAAAGAAGCAGGGATACAAACTATGATTTTTGTATTAGAGAAAAAGAAAACCAACAGAAATTATTCTGTAGATTATTATAAAGTTATTGATAAAAACATTTCTAAAGAAGAATTAGCAAATTATCTAATAACCAAAAAAGATGGCAATAAAATAGAGGGATTTAAAGCAAAAATAAATCCTATTGAATTAAAGGATAAAACTATCAATTTTGTTAATCTGGAAATAGACAATATCTTACAAAAGATAAGAGAAAAAGGAGATTATTATTTAACAAATAAAAATGTGGCACAAGGAATTGTCTGTCCTCAAGAATTTGTTATAGATTCTCATATAAAGAAAATAGATTTATATAAAAAATCAGAAGGCATTTTCACACTCAAAACAGAAGAATTAAATAAATTAAAATTAATTCAAAAAGAAAAAGAGATAATAAAACCTTTTTATACAACCGAACAACTTAAAAGATATTATGGAAACCACAAAAATAAATTATGGGTAATTTATTCTGATATTAATGTTAGAAAAAATATTAAGGATTATCCAAATATTAAAAACCATTTGGATAGATTCAAAAAAATTATAACTTCTGATTTTAAACCTTATGGTTTACATAGAGCAAGAGAACAAAAGTTTTTTGAAGGAAAAAAGATAATTTCTTTAAGAAAGACAATAAAACCATACTTTACTTATACTGATTTTCCTTGTTATGTTACTCAAACATATTTTATAATTAAACCACAAGATATTAATTTGAAGTTCTTAACAGGGTTGCTTAATTCCAAATTAATTCACTTTTGGTTGAGATACAAAGGAAAAAAACAAGGGGAACAGCTACAGATAGATAAAGCCCCACTATTAGAAATACCATTAATTAAGCAAGAAGAGGAACAGATTATAAAAAATGTTGATTTGATAATGGAATTAAGAAAAAAGTTGGAATCTATTAATCTTGAAATTGAAAAAGACATTATTAAAAAACAGATTCAAGCATTAGAAAAACAAATAGATGAAATGGTTTACAAACTTTATGGCTTAACAGAAAAAGAAAAAGAGGTTATTGAAGATAGTTTGAGATGAAAGAGATTATTATTTCAAAGCATCGTACAAAATGTCCTAAGTGCAAATATGATACTTTTAAAATTCAGTATAAATTTGGAGCAGACCCAGATTTATTCTTTATCCAAAATAATCAATTACAATGTGCTTATTGTGGGAAAATCTATCGTGGAGAAATAAGTTTAAGCAAAAAAATGAAACTAAAACTTACAGAAGAACAATATAAAAAAGGAGTTAAACATAGAAAAAAGATTAAAGAATTCAAAAAGAAATTTGGACATTATCCTTCTGAAAAAGAAATTAAAGTTGTTGAGGAGAATTTAGGATGAATTTTGAGGATGCAGTGATAAAAATTTTAGGGAAATTAGAATATGGACCTGCTTCTAGAAATAAGTTAAAGAAAATAAAAATTGGAAGAAAAAATAAATTTGACAGAATTACAGGTTATTTGGAATCACAAGAATTAGTCTATCCTCGTTTAGCTGAACATCCTGATTATGCAATAAATCCTGCAGGAGTAGATCTTCTTAATACAAAAAGAAAAGAAAAATTACAACAAGAATCAAATAGAATTATTGCTTTAACTGGTTCGGTTGTAGCTTTAGTTATGATTTATAATTTTCTTACCCAAACCAATTTAGTTAAAAATTTTAATTATATTTCC
>DAOWJK010000014.1 GCA_030640395.1 Nanobdellota archaeon
TAAGGAACTTGAAGACTTGTTTGGTAAAAGTGATTATCGGATTTTTACAGGAGGAGTTATAGCTGATAAAGGGGGATTATATCTACTTTGTGAAGTTAAAGACCATTCTCTAAAACTTGAACTTAATCAGTTTCAATTAGATAAAGGGAATCTTGATTATGTGAAAAAACTTGTCAGATTAATGAATTTATTTGATAGAAAAAAAGTTGAATATTCTAAAGATTTTTCTGGGAGGGAATTGGAAGATTATATTTTATGTAGTGAAGAAAAACGCAGGTTGAGTGTGGAGGAAATTTTAGGGGAAATTTCTGAAGAAAGGAAATAATTTTCTAGGTGTTTATGAAAAATATTCTATGGTCCTAGAGGGATTTCTTGCTCCCACACGCACTTGCTCAGGACATTCGCTTTGCTCACAAATAAATGCAAGTGCGAATGCTCGACCCCCGAAATTAAATCTTGTGAATTTACAAGACTTGAAATCCAAGAATCAAATGCTGTCTGGCGACAGCATAAATGGCCCTGGAGGGATTTGAACCCCCGACACCTAGATTAAGAGTCTAGTGCTCTAACCAAGCTGAGCTACAGAGCCATACTTTTTTATTGAAACAATAGTTTTTTAAATTATCCTTTTCTAAAAAAATAATGACATTAAAGTTTTGCAGGAAATGTAAAACTCTACTAAGCCCAAAGAAAAAACAAGGGGAAGTTTTCTTGAAATGTTCTAAGTGCGGTTTTGAATCAAACACAGATTTAACTTCGCGTGAAAATATTCCTAAAAAAGAAAAAGTTGGAAAAGGAGTTTCTGAAGATAAAAATGTTTTTGCAACTTATAAGCATAAATGTTCAAAGTGCGGTCATGACAAGGCACAGGTTTTAGATTTAGGAGTGTCATATTCTGACGAGGATAATTTATTTTTAGTTACATGTGGAAAATGTGGATTTACTGAAAGAGTTGGGAAAGATTCTTAAAATGCGATTTCCGTCGAGTGATGTAAAGAAATCGCTTACCGGAACAGGAAGCAAATCAAAGATTTCCATGCGTCCGCCAAGAATGTCGAACGAAAGGGAGATTCCAAAGAATAGCTTAGGCGAGCGATTTTGCGAGGAGAGAAAAATAATTCAATATTGACGACGAGCGAGGTCGGGAGTTGTCTTTTGTTTAAGTAGTGTCCTTGATTGTGTGCCCGCATTTTGTGCACTGGAAGAATTTTGTTTCTGCTTCGTCTGCTGCCCGTGCCTGAACAGTCCAGAAATACGCCTTGTCGTTTGAACACTTCACGCATTTCTCCGTCGTGATTGGTCTGGTGTCAATATCCTTTTCCCGAATCACCGCAACTTCTTTTCTTTCGTCTATTTTTTCAGAAGAAATTATTTTGATTTTATCTTTAGTGGAATAATTGCATCTCGGGCATCCGAAATTCTTTCTCTTTTGCATGAGAATCGCACCGCACTTTGGACAGAATTGCATTTTATATTTTAATTAAACCTCTTTAAAAACTTTCCTAATTTTCTCTGCACAACCCTCTTTCTGATTTAGGTTTTGCATGTTCATAAAATATTAATTTGCCCCAGCCAATGTAAGGAGCAATTTTGAAAACAGCTTTTCCCACTAGTTGTTTTTCTTCAATATTTTTCTCAAAATTTAATTGTTTGTTATTATTGTCCCCTATTGTTGAAAAAAGATATTCATTGTCTTCTTTTTTAATTTCAATTATTCTATGAATTATTGGGTGTTCAACATTTCCATTAAAAATTATTACATCGCCGACTTTTAATTTTTCCGGTTTTGCTTGCACGATAAATAATATGTCTCCTTTGTTAAAACCATTTTTGAATATGAAATCCTGGAAATCTAATTTATTTATTATATGTCCTGAGTATTTTGATTCGTGGTTTTCCCACCAGTTGTCAAAATTAGATAATAAATTTCCTTGATGATACATGCTGCAGGATTCAACAATTGCCAGGGGCAAATCTGTTCCTGTTGCAAAACTTAGAGTTGGGAAAAATATAAATTTTATTACAATAAAAATAAAAATTACTGAGATGAGCCAACCTTTTAAACTATCGTCTTTCCAGACTATAAAAGTAAATTTGTCCCAGAATTTTTTCAGTTCACTCTTTTTAATCATTAAATAGTTTAGAAAATTGTAGTTTTTAAAATGTGTTATTATTTGAACTGTAAAGTAAGAGTTACTTACAGAGTCAAAGAAATTTATTTTTTCAATTTAACAGTCTTATATGACTTCCCATTAATCTTGTGTTTTTTATGTTCAATAATTTCAACGAAACCAAAAAATTCTAATTCTCTAACTTGTGTTCTAATTGTTTGATAATTAGTATTAATTTTTGTTTCTAAATATCTCATAGATTTCTCTCCAGTTTTTAATAATTCAAGTATCTTCTTTTTTATTTCTAAAGCAGTTCTTCTTTTCATGCTACTTGTTTATAGCAAATATTATAAATAAAGAAATGCAACTAATTGGTAGCAATAAGATGCCATACGAAAAAACAATATTCAATGAAAATCAACTAAGAAAAGTAATTAAGGAAACTTCCAAAACAGAATTTGAAAATAATTACAAAAAATATAGATTTGAGTTGGATAAAGTCTGGCATTTTTTAAATAAACTAAAAGAAGACGTGGTCATTTTAACCAGAGATTTGGGAATAAGAAAAGAAGCAGAAAGAGAGAAGTTTGGAATTAATAAAAATAAATCTGTTTTCAAAGAATAATTAATCAACAGGAATTTTTTTTCTAATATTGAAATAGATTTTTTAATTTGTGCAAGGCTTGTGATTGCCGAAACCTTTAAAAGTATACACTTCTTGTGTATACAATATGGTAGACATATTTGACAACACAATCCTTTGCAGAAAATGCAATGCAAAAATGAAAAAAGCAAAAATAGCAAAAAGAGGATTTTTGTTCAGAGCTGTAATTTGCCCAAAGTGCGACGAGAAAATTATTCATCCTGTTGATGAACAGGAATACAATAAATTTATAAATTTAAAAAATAAAGAATTTAGGGTTAAGATGAGATTGGTTGGAAATAGTTATGCTGTGTCTATTCCAAAGGAGATTGTTTTGTTTATGAATCAGCAGGAAAAAGCCATGGATGATATGGTTAAATTATGTTTTGAAGAAATAGGAAGGTTAAGTTTAAATTTTGGAGAATTAAAACAGAGAAAATAAAATGCCAGAAAAAAATAAAATTCAATTGAAAGTTGTTGAGGCTCAGCAGGACGATGTTTACAAAGGTATTGCCCGGCTGGATTATGAATTGATGAGGGAGTTGGGTGTTCAGCGAGGGGATGTGATTTTAATTAAAGGCAATCGTGCGACTATTGCGATTGCTGACAGGGCATATCCTGCTGATGTTGGCGAGGGCATTATCAGGATTGATGGTATTCTCAGGAAAAATGCAAAGACAAGTTTGGGGGATGTTGTTGAGGTTTCCAAGGTTGATATTAAGGAGGCAAAAAAAGTTACGATTGCTCCTGCGCAAAAAGGAATTATGGTTCAGGGAGATCCTGAAAGTTTGAGAAGAGGACTTTTGGGACGGGCAACTGTGAAAGGAGATATTGTTGTTTTAGGAGGTGTGCAAAGGAGACAGGATTTATTGTCAGATGAGTTTGGTGATTTTAATGATATGTTAGGAGGCATGTTAGGGAATTTAGGTTTTGGGAATTTAGGAGGGGGTGTTGCGCAGATTAAGTTTTTGGTTGTGTCAACTAATCCTAATCAGCCGGTTATCATCACAGAGAACACAGAAGTTGTTTTGAATCCCAAGGCAGTTGAAATCAGCGAAGACAGTGTGCCTGAAATTAATTATGAGGATATTGGCGGGCTTTCAGAGGAAATTAAAAAAATTCGTGAGATGGTTGAGATTCCAATAAAGCATCCTGAAATTTTTCAGAAATTGGGAATTGAACCGCCCAAGGGTGTTTTGTTGCACGGACCCCCTGGAACAGGGAAGACACTTTTGGCAAAGGCAGTTGCAAATGAATCCGAGGCGCATTTTATTTTATTAAACGGCCCGGAAATTATGTCAAAGTTTTATGGAGAATCAGAAAAGAAAATCAGGGATATTTTTGCAGAGGCAGAAAAAAACGCGCCTTCAATTATTTTTATTGACGAGATAGATGCGATTGCTCCGAAGAGAGAGGATGTTGGCGGCGAGGTTGAAAGAAGAGTTGTGTCGCAGATTTTGACAATGATGGATGGCTTGAAGTCAAGGGGCAATGTTGTGGTTATCGGAGCGACAAACAGGGTTAATGCTCTTGATTCTGCATTGAGGCGGCCAGGCAGGTTTGACAGGGAGATTATAATTAATGTTCCGGATAAAAAAGGGAGGCTCGCTGTTTTGAAAATTCATACTCGGGGGATGCCTTTAACCAAAGACGTTAAACTGGATAAAATATCTTCTATTACACATGGTTTTGTCGGGGCTGATTTGGAAGCATTGTCAAAAGAAGCTGCTATGAATGTCTTGAGAAAGTTTCTTCCTAAGTTAAAACTTGATAGTGAAGAGCAGATTCCTCCGGAAGTCCTGTCCAAATTGGTTGTGAACAAGGATGATTTTGCAGATGCTCTTAGGGTTGTTCGACCGTCAGCAATGAGAGAGGTTTTGGTTGAGACCCCGAATATTAACTGGAATTCTGTCGGAGGTTTGGATAATGTGAAGGGGGAGTTGAAAGAAGCAGTTGAATGGCCAATGAAATATCCTGATAGTTTTAAAAGACTGGGCATTAGACCTTCAAGAGGGATTTTGCTTTTTGGACCGCCTGGAACAGGGAAGACACTTTTGGCAAAGGCTGTTGCAAAAGAATCAGAGGCGAATTTTATTCAGGTCAAAGGTCCGTCGTTGCTGAGCATGTGGGTTGGAAAATCTGAGGAAGGCATGAGAAAAATTTTTGAGAGGGCAAGACAAGTTGCGCCGTGTGTTGTGTTTTTTGACGAGATTGATTCTTTGGCTGGACACAGAGGAGCAGAGACAGGAACAAGAGTTACTGAAAGAGTTTTAAATCAAATGCTTGCAGAAATAGATGGCTTGGAAGATTTAAATGATATTCTTATTATTGGAGCAACTAACCGTCCTGACATGCTTGACCCTGCTTTGTTAAGACCAGGGAGGTTTGACAGAATTTTGTTGGTGAATGCACCTAAAGAAGAAGGCAGAAAAATGATTTTGGAAATTCATACCAAGGATATGCCTTTGGCTAAGAATGTCAGAATTAAGGATGTTGCTAAGAAAACAGAGGGTTTTACAGGTGCTGACTTGGAGGCATTGGTTCGTGAGGCAGCGATGCTGGCATTGAGAGAATCTATTGATTCCAAAGAAGTAAATAAAAAACATTTTGAAGAGGCATTGAAGAAAATTAAACCGAGCGTGACTAAAGCAACAATTGATGTTTACAAGAAAGTTGAAGAGAGTTTTTTGAAATCTGCCAAGGCAGCTGTTCCTATTGCAACCAGCTATCTGGGGTAAACCCCCGACGGCTACTTGTTAAGTTAAAAGAATTAACTGATGCTATTGAATTTATTCTGTAGTTACAATTTTTTCTTCGCCAACTAAAATTGTTTGTTCTGTCTGGCTCACAGGTTTTCCAGATGTTTCTACAAGTTGGGGGAATTGATGCAAATTTCCATTTTCTTCTAACTGCCTTAAACCAAACAATGCTTTTGTTCCAAATTTTTTTACAATCCATCTTGAGCAAAAAGGAAGTGTTTTGTGTTTTTCTTCAATAAATTTCAAAACTTCTCTTGCAATGGGGCTTCTGACATTTTTCTCGTCAATTAAAATATAAATCCCGGAAGGTTTTCCATCATGAACTTTTCCGTTCCCAAAAGTCGCAAACGGCTCAATTGCATAAAGTCCTTTTTCTAAAATGACGTTTTTTTTATCATCAATGTTTGGAATTGTAACTCCTGCATGCA
>DAOWJK010000025.1 GCA_030640395.1 Nanobdellota archaeon
AGTCGCTTTCCTTTTTTGTGAATTTTTTATTTTGGTTATAAGCTCTGCTCTTGACAAGTTCAATATAATGCGAGGCAAAAATTTCCCATAAAAAATTTCTGAGTTTCAAGGCAGGATGATGAAAATTATATTTTGCATATTTTTTGTCTGAAAATTCTGTAAGCTCCTCAATATAATTTATAAATAATTCATCAAATTTTTCAGTCTTTGGCTTTTGCTTTGGCTTGTCAAATAACATGACAAACTTTGAGACATTTAATATTTTGTTAAGCGTCTTTTTTTCAGAGTCAATTCTTTGTGGTGAAACACTTAAATCCTGTTTGGACAAATCCCCTTCTGTGGCCGCCCAGAACCTTATGGCTTCTGCACCAGATTGCTCAACGATTTTTTGAGGGTCAATAATGTTCCCAAGAGATTTGGACATTTTTCTGGCTTTCTCGTCTAATAAATGCTGGTGTATCCAGACATCTTTAAAACAAGGTTGTCCTGTTTCTAAGTATCCTCTTAAAAGAGTATAATAAAGCCAGGTTCGAACAATTTCTTTGCCCTGAGGTCTTAAAGTTGCAGGGTAAGCCTTTTTAAAAAATTCATTATTTTGTTTATACTTTAAAATATATAATTCAGAAATTGATGAGTCCATCCATGTGTCAAAAATTCTTTCTTCTCCAATCCATTTATATTTGAAATCTTTAACTTTTCCAATTATTTTTCCATTGTCCAGAACATCTGCATTTTCCGGAACTTTTTCTTTCCATGGTTTGTAATATTTTCCCTGTTGTGGAACAGCAACCAATTGACTTCCATCTTTATTTTTAGAATACCACAAAGGGATTTCAGTGGCATAAAATCTTCTTCTTGAAATAGGCCAGTCAATTGAAATTGAATCAATCCAGTCTTCAAGAATTTTTCTGGAGTTCTCCGGATAAAAATTAATTTTTTTAGAAATCTTTCTGATTTTTTCTTTGAATTCCAATTGCTTTAAATAAAACTCAGGCATTTCAATAAATTCAATTTCTGCTCCAGACCTTTCAGAAATAGGGGTCCTGTGAGTTATTTTTTCCTGTTTAAATAATAAATTTTTTTCTTTCAGTTTTTCAATAATCTTTTTTCTTGCCTCCCTGATTTTTAATCCCTGCAAAAACCCTGCATTTTTATTCATGGTTCCATCCTGGTTAATTGCAATAACAGGTTTTAGTTTTTGTTCCCTGAAAAACTGGATGTCTGATAAATCCCCTGCAGAACACATCATAACAATTCCTGTGGCTTTTTCAGGGTCTGCTAAAGGATGCGCCTTGATTGGAATTTCTTTTTCAAATAAAGGAGAGATGGCGGTTTTTCCTTTAAGATGTTTATGCTTTTCATCTTTAGGATTAAAAATTATCATTCCACAGGTGCAGATTAATTCCGGTCTTGTAGTGCCGATAATTATTTCTTCTTTGGTTTCTTTGATTTTCCATTTAATATAAACAAATTCTGATATTAAGTTTTTGTATTCTATTTCAGAATCTGCAATTGTTGTCTGGAGTTTAGGGTCCCAATTATTGATTCTAACATCTTCGTAAATCAAACCTTTTTTATATAGTTCAATAAAAGTAGATTGTGTCAAGGTTCTGTACTCTGGGGAATCTGTTTTGTAAACAGCTCCAATGTGGTTTCCTTCTTTGTAAGAAGTAAATGAAATGCCCAACTTTGCAAAAGAGTCCTGGGTTTCTTTGGACCCGTCGCTGATTAGTTTTTTGCAATATTCAATAAATTTTTCCCGTCCGATTTTAAACGGAGAAATCCTGAATTTTTTTTCTGCTCCCATTTCAATAGGCAATCCATTTCTGTCCAGCCCTAAAGGAAATAAAACTTCAAATCCTTTCATTCTTTTGTATCGCGCAAACATATCCATGAAGCAATAAGTAATTGCCTGGGCAATATGGATTGGCGCATTAACATAAGGCGGGGGAGTGTCGATGGAATAAATTTCCTTTTTTGTCTTTGGATTAAAATTAAACATCTCAGACTTTTTCCATTTTTCAGTAATCTTTTTTTCTATTTCAGTATTCCAGTTTTTAGGCAACCCTTTCATATATTTTTATCATCAAGAAACTTTTAAAAACTATCTATCTATAAAATAATTATGGCTCAAGATACACAAATGCAAATGCCCGGCGGATTCGGCGGGTTAATGAGGTTCAGCGAAGAATACTCAAGCAGGTTCAGTTTAAAACCAACTCATGTAATTGTATTTATAATTTTGATAATTGTTTTTAGATTTTCTTTGGGGGTGTTTTTTGGTTAAAATGGAAAGAGATTATAGATCAATGAGAAAAATAGAAAAAGATTTTCAGCCAGTGGCTTATCAAAAGAGGTTAGTTAAATTAGGTGCAGTTAAAGAACTAGTAGATTATTCAAAAGAAAAGGGGATTGAAATAAGTCAGGAAACTATAATGGAATTAAAAAATGGAGATTTAGGAAGTTTAATTGTTTTAACTTCTTTAGATCAAGATAAATTAAATAAATTAAGTGCTTTAATAAATTTGAATTAAAAATGTTCCCAGGAATGAACCCAAAAAAAATGCAGGCAGTTATGAAGCAAATGGGAATCTCGCAGGATGAAATTGATGCTTCAAGAGTCATAATAGAAAAAACAGACAACACTAAAATAATTATTGAACCTGTTTCTGTGACAAAAATAAAAATGCAGGGACAGGAAACTTTTCAGATTGCAGGGGAAATCAGGGAAGAAACTTCTGCTCCTGAAATTTCTGAGGATGATATAAAAACAGTTATGGAAAAAACCGGGAAGTCTGAAGAAGAAGTAAAAGAAGTTTTGGAAAGAACAGGGGATTTGGCTGAATCTATTTTGGAGTTGAGTTAATTATTATTCACTACCAACAAATATAATAATTCCAAGCACTTCTAAATAATATGGTAATTAAAAGAAAAACCTTAAATGCCTTTCACGCGATTTCTATGAGTGTTATAAAAAGTCGCACACCTGAACAAAAAGAGAAGGTTAAGCCGAGCGATTTCGTGGTAGGGACAAATGAAAATAAATCCCCCGTGCGAAGTCGGGAGTTAAGGAAACCGCAGGTGTCCTCGCATGGATAAATTCCTTGAGAACCTTGAAGAAGCAGGTAAAATAATTTCCATTGCTGACCATATGCTTTATGTAACTTTTCCATTAATCAAAGACAAAAATCTCCTGTTAAAAATTCTGTCAGACACAAAAATTGCAATTTCCAAGTGTATTAGTTCTGTCCTTCAATATGAATATTTTTACAAAAGAATAAAACTTTGCAGCGACCCAAAAACAAATTTCAGGACATTTGAAGAAAAATGCACCAAGAGATATAATATCACAGAACAGGAAATTAGATTAATCGCAGAATTATTTGATGTTGTGGAAGAGCATAAAAAAAGTTCAATGGAATTTATGAAAAACGAAAAAGTTGTGATTCTCTCTGAAAATTTACAGCAAAAAATAGTGCCAATTGAAAAAGTCAGGGAATTTTTAGCATTAGCAAAAAATATTTTGAAGAAATCAGAGAAACAATTCTAAAGATAAATATAAAAAGCCTTTATCCCTGTTGTAGTATAGTTCTAATTATTAGATAACATGGAAGAAATAATTCAGGAAAAAATAAGTGCAGACCATCTTTTTTATGTTAGCCTGAAGTATACAAAAACCTGTGATGTGATACTGAACCTCATTCGAAGGTGGAGAAGAATGATTGAAGTGAGTATCAGCGAAATATTAAAACACGCCAAGAAAAAAAAGAAAATATCTTCAGTTCCTTTGAATCCCATAGGAAAAATAGAAGAAGTAAAAAAATTATTCAAGAAGGATAAAGATTTCCTGCAGGTCATAGAAATGTATGAGATGTTCAGAAAAATTGAAGAATTAAAAAAAGAACGAGCAGGCGAGTTCAGGAAAAATGTTAACCTGAAAATATTTTACAGAGGGAAAGAAATAAATGTAAATTTGGAGCAGCTGAAAATATATGCAGAGATGTTGGAAAAGTTTATAAGCACAACAAAGCAATTTCTTCTATCATAAAGAGATATTCTTTAAAATGTCAAAAATAATTGTCATTACATCTGGTAAAGGGGGTGTTGGAAAAACCACTTCTGCAATAAATCTAGGAGCGGCCATAAATTATTTTGGCGGAGACGCATTAATCATCGACGGAAATCTCTCCACGCCAAACATTGGAATCCATTTAAATTCCCCGGAAGTCCCGATAAACCTAAACCATGTGCTGTTAAATAAAGCAGAGCCTTTCGAGGCTGTTTATGAGCATGAATCAGGAATAAAAATCATGCCTTCATCTTTATCAATAAAAGAACTGAAAAAAATACAGCCAAAAAAAATAAAAGATTTTAAAAAAGATTTCAAGGAAATTTCCGAGTATGTTATTATTGACAGTGCTGCAGGACTTGGCGACGAAGCAATGTCTGCAATTGAAATGGCTGATGAATTAATCGTGGTTACAAATCCTGAAATGCCTGCAATCACCGACGCATTAAAAACAATCAAACTTGCAGAGCAGTTAAAAAAACCAGTCAGGGGCGTGATAATAACAAGAGTCAGAAAAGACAAAATAGAAATGCAGCCGGAAACAGTGAAGGAAATGCTGGAAACTCCTGTTCTTGGAATGGTTCCGGAAGACACAGATGTTCAAAAATCATTAAGTCTGCGAGACACTGTTGTTCATACTTTTCCAAAAAGCAAGTCAGCAAGAGCTTACAAGGAAATCGCGGCAAAAATTTTAGATGTGGAATATGATTCTAAAAAAGACAGGGAAAAATTAATTAAAAGAGTTCTTCAAAAGCTGGGTTTGAGTAGTTAAACTAAATAAATAATCCATTATAATAATGAAAAGACATTAATGGCTCTAATTTTGGAACATAAGAATTTCTTTGACTTTTTGAATAATTGTTTTTTCGTGAATCAATTTTATCTAAAACAATTATTTCTGTTTCCTCTTTATCAACTTCTTTTTCTAAATTAATTTTCATATTTTTTTAAATAAAATTTCCTCTTTCTTAATATTCTTAACACTAAACTGCTTTTTAATTTTTTCGGCACTTTCCGGAATAAATGGCCATAAAAGTTCAGAAATCTTTAAAATTGACTCTTTTAATTCATGAAGAATTTTTTTATTCCCAGTTTCCCACGGCTTTTTATTTTGAACATATTTATTGCAGAAATCAATAAAGGAGAAAATTTCATTTAATACTTTGTCAAATTCATAATTCTCAAACAACTTCTCTATTTTTTTTTCATTTAATTTTTTTAATAATTTATTTTCTGTTTTTTCAATTCCGTATTTTCCAATTAATCCAGAAACCCTTGAAACCAAGTTTCCTAATTTATTTGCGAGTTCATTATTATGCCTGTCAATTAAAGCTTGCTCTGAAAAATCTCCATCCTCTCCAAAAGGTATTGTTCTCAACAAAAAATATCTTAAAGTGTCTGCAGAATATTTTTTTAAAAGATCTAAAGGAGCCACGACATTGCCAAGAGACTTGGACATTTTCCTGCCATCAACAGTCAGAAAACCATGCACAATTAATTCTTTGGGCAAAGGAAGATTTAAACTCAACAGCATTCCGGTCCATATGCCTGCATGGAATCTGTGCATGTCTTTGCCCACAACATGGACGTCGGCAGGCCAGTATTTTTTATATTTTTTATCAGGATATCCAATTCCTGTCAGATAGTTCCCAAGTGCTTCACACCAGACATACATCACCTGACTCTTATCCCCTGGCACAGGAATCCCCCACGGAAGATGTTTGACATCCCTGGAAAAACTAACATCTGTCAATCCTTTTTTTGCCAAGCCCAAAAAATCATTTTTCCATTTCTTCGGGGAAATTTTATATTTATCCTTTTTAATTATTTTTTTAATTTCATTTGAATACTTACTTAATTTAAAAAAATAATTTTCCTCTGAAATCTTTTCAATCTGAAGATTAGGATGATTGGGACATTTTTTATTTTTCAAATCTTTTTCTGTAACAAATCTTTCACACCCAGAGCAATAAAATCCTGTATATTTTTTCTTGTAAATATCGCCTTTTTCCTCCAACTTCTTCCAAATTTTAATAACACCTGGCCAATGAACTTTCTTATCAGTAGTCTTAATAAAATAATTATTAGAAATATTAAGTTTCTTTGTTAATTCTCTAAAGTATTCTGAATTTTTATCAACAAAATCTTTTGGGCTAAGTCCTGCTTTTTTTGCCATCTGATAATTCTTAACTCCATGCTCATCTGTTCCGGTTAAGAAAAAAACATCTTTGCCTTTAAGAAAATTCCATCTGGCCAAAGCATCAGCTTGAGTAATTTCAAGTGCAAATCCTATATGCGGGGGGGCATTTGCATATGGGATTGTTGTAGTTATGTAAAATTTTTTCCTTGCCATGAATAAATTATAATTACAAGATATAAAAAACTAACTGTCAAACACTTTTTAAAATAGAAAATATTTTCCACTCCCAACGGCTTATTGCCGTTAGGCAATGCTAACCTGCTGTGTCGCCTTTCAGGGTCGTTTTTGAAAAAAAGAAAAATCAAAAACAACTTAATAACATTTATTAATCAAAACCTATTGATATTTGAAAGATGGTGAATAAAAAACAAGAGGAAAGATTAAAGAAAAAAGCAAGAAGATACAGCATTGCAGAGGGGATTTTTGCTTCGGCTAAAAATTCATTCGGGCATTATTATGTTTCTCCATTTGCAATAGCAATTAATTCAAGTTCATCATTTGTTGCCATGATAAGTGCTGTCAGCGGATTGCTCGGCCCTCTAAGCCAGATGTTTGGCTCAAGACTTCCTGAAAAATATTCCAGAAAAAAAATACTTCTTAAAACAATTTTCATTGAATCATTAATGTGGTTGCCGTTTGTCGCAATCGCGGTTTTATTTTACAAAGGAATTTTGTTGGAATCACTTCCGATTTTAGTTTTATTTTCTTTTGCATTGTACATGATTGCGGGAAATCTCGGCTACCCTGCATGGTTCTCATGGATGGGCGACATTGTCGAAAAAAAACACCGGGGAAGATGGTTCTCAAAAAGAAATTTATTAACAGGTTTTGTTTCAGTAGTTTTAGCAATTTCTGCAGCGCTTTTTTTAGATTATTTTGAAAAAAATAATTGGACAATGTTTGGGTTTATGATTTTATTTTCATTGGCACTTTTAAGCAGGCTAATCTCCTGGAAAATTTTTCACAAACAATACGAACCAAAAATGAAATTAAAAAAAGGCTACTACTTCTCGCTCTGGGATTTTTTAATTAACTCCAATAAAAACAACTTTGGAAAACTTGCATTATTCAGATTTTTCTTCACTTTTACAACTGCAATCTCAGGCCCTCTTTTAGTAGTTTATTTACTAAGACATTTGAATTTTTCATACACTTTATATATGATAATAATTTTTTCCGGCACAACACTTTCATTAATTACTTTAGAGCTGTGGGGGAAATTTGCAGACAGATATGGCAATTATAAGGCCCTCTGCATCGCAGCATCAATGACCCCTTTTGTCCCGATATTATGGATTCTAAATTCAAATCCCCTTTATCTAATTTTCATACCCTCTGCAATAAACGGAATTACATGGGCGGGAATCCACCTCTCTGAAACAAATTTCATATATGATAATGTAAACAATAAAAAAAGAGCCCTTGCAATCTCTTATTACAACATGTTCTGGGGAATTGGAATTTTCCTGGGGGCATCATTAGGAGCATTTCTGATAAAAATTTTAAACACTGATTTCATACAGCCAATAATTTTAATTTTCATCATCGGTGCAGTTGCAAGAGGAATTTCTTTAATTTGGTGGCTTCCAAAAATAAGAGAAACAAGAAAAACAAAAAAATTCGAAAATTCAAAAGCATTCAACGAAATTATCCTAAAAGAATCTGTTCCGACAATTAATAAAGAAGTGCATGAAATAATGCATATAAGAAAATATTTAGATTTCAGATAAAAAATTATTTAAACTACTAAAATTACATTTTAACATGTTCAAAAAAAAATTATGTAAAAACTGCGGGAATAAGATAAGCAATAAATATGAATTTTGTCCTTATTGCGGAAATTCTTTTGAGGAAAACCCTAAAGATTGGGGCATGTTAGGAAAAACAGATACAATAAATGAATTTGAACAATTTTCTAATTCTTTGCTTGGTGGAATTGGAGGAAGGATAATTGGGGGAATGTTAGGCAAAACACTTAAAATGTTAGAGCGGGAAATACAAAAAGAATTTCGTCAAAATTCAACACCAAGAACAAATTTTGAACTGATAATAAATGGCAAGAGAATTGACCCAAAATATATCAAGGTGTCACAGCCAATGCAGGTTGTCAAAAAACAAAGAAAAGTTCTTCCAAATATTTCAAATGAATCTCTTAAAAAAATTTCAGGCTTGCCAAAAAAAGAACCTCTGACAAATATCAGGAGATTAGCAGACAGAGTCATTTATGAAATTAACATGCCTGGTGTGAATTCAGTAAATGATATTTCAATAATTAAACTTGAGAGCAGTATTGAAATAAAAGCCCTTGCAGATAAAAAAGCTTATTTTAAAGTAATCCCAATAAACTTTCCGATAATAAATTATGAATTTCTGGATGAAAAATTAGTTCTTGAGTTTGGGATTAGGAATTGATTAACAAAACTTATAAATAACTTAATTCTTTGAATTTTATCTGAGCCTGTAGCTCAGTCTGGCAGAGCACTACTCTGATAAGGTAGGGGTCCACGGTTCAAATCCGTGCAGGCTCATTTAATATTGTTTTTAGAACACAAATTTATTTAAATAAGATTCAATAAAAAGGAAGTAATGATAAATGAATATTTTACAAAAGCAAAAGAATTTTTAT
>DAOWJK010000034.1 GCA_030640395.1 Nanobdellota archaeon
CTTTAATTGTGTAATCTGCTGATTTAGTTCCAGAGTTTGTGATTGTCGCCTTAACTACTAACTCTTCTCCTGCTTTTCCTCCTGATTCCAGGTTTGCTGATACTAGGGCAGGTGAACTAACAAAACAATTTTCAAGGGTAATTCTTATGAAGTATTTTGACTCGTCATTGTCCTCGTCTGTTTTATAAACATCATGGTCGTCGTCAAAAACTTTAAGTGAAATAGCATATGTTTTTTCTTCCATATCTGAAGGAATTTCTATGAATGTGTCGAGGATTTCATTGTCAAAGTCGTTTATGTCCCCGATTTCTACAATCTTGTTTATTCCTAACTCTGAGTTGAAAATTACAACAGTAACGTCGTCCTGGTCGCTGTCTCCGACATTCCACACATCTGCAGTGATTTGTATCTCGCTTCCGCATGAAGCTGTTGCAGGATATTCAATGTTGTCAAGGACTACAAAATCGTCGTTGTTCACAATCTCAATTTCTTCTGAGTCACTTGCACAAACTTCTGTGTTGTTAGCATCGTCAATTTCTCCATTAGCCCAGACATAGAAAACATAATCATCGTTCTCAAAATCATCTACATCTTCCAGTTTAAAATTAATATACATTGTGTTGTCCTTGCCGTCTTTGAGGTTGAAATCGTTTTCTTCATCATCAATTATCCAGTCATCTGCATCCACATCATAAAGCCCCCACTCAACTACAATATCATCTATGTCCTCGTCTCCGTTATTTTCTACTTCAATTTCAACTTCAATTTCATCAAGAGGATACCAGAATTTATCGTCATCTCCAAATCCTTTCATCACATTAATATCTTTAATTTTAATATCTAAATCACCATTAGAATCTCCTGTTGCTGAACAAGAGGTTATTTCATCTGGTTGGTTTGTTGGAATTGCAGTTACTGTTCCATCTATATTCAGGTTTTTAATGCTGAAAGTCTCTCCTGCATCAGCATTATAGCCAAAAATTCTTAGGTAGAAAGTCTCTCCACCACTTAGAGCTATATTAGTATTAGTAGAAGAATATGGAGAACTTGTTGTTGTGGAAGCCTCACCAGAAACAATATTTGTTGAAGAAACGAAATTATCTTTAGACCACTTAACATCAAAACTCATACTTGTAGTACTATCGTTTGAGATGTGATCAAAACTAATTAAATTAATAATGGCATTAAATCCAGATACAATAGTTAAAGTCACCTCATAATAATCATTAGGTCCTAAAGCACCTTGATTCCATCCACTAGCAGTTGCACCATCTGTTGGGTCAAAAATAAGACCAGAAATAGTTGAGCCAACTCCCAAGTCACTAGCATTAACATTAGTATCAACACTTGTCGCAACGCCATCAGTTGTTAAATCCCAATCAGCTAATGTCACAGCACTAACTCCACTAATAAGAATTACCAACGCTAAAATGCTTAAAACTGACAAACTGAATATTTTTGCTTTCATTTTGTAATCATTCTGGAGTTACTATGGTTTATAAAGTTTTCTGTGATTTAAAATATATATTAAATTAGATATTTCCTCTTTCAAAACATTTATATAATTTAATTTCTATTAAAGATAATAAAATGGGAATAAAATCTGTTGAAAATTCTTTTGGGGCATGGGCTTTCTTAATAGGGGTTGTTCTTGCGGTGGTTATTGGGGTGAGTGCGTCTTCTTTTCTTTCAATTCCTGCATTGACAGCATACAGCCCTCAGATTTATGCGATATTGGTTTTGCTTGGATTGTTTGTGGGATTTTCCATTAAAGTGGAAGGAAAAGATGCCCAGACATTCTTAATTACAGGCGCGATATTAGTAATTGTCAGCAGATTTGGCATGGAAAGTGTTACTGGTTCTTTGATTGGCATTGGGATTGGGGATGTTGTGTCCTCAACTTTTGCAGCATTGTTGGCGTTATTTGTGCCTGCAACAATTATTGTGGCTTTGAAAACTGTTTTTAGTCTTGCGAGGGTTTGAATATATTTATCGCAAGAGGTTAGATATATTAATAACTAAATTAGAATTCATATCCATTCTCGGACAAGCAGTATTAACCCATGAATCTAATCCAAAGTTCTCAAATTCACTTGTGTTTATATTATTACTAATAAATAAATAGGATTTTTTGTTTTTCAAATTTTTCTTAAATTCCAGGGCTTTTTGCAGATTTTGCTGTCCTGGTTTTGTTGAGATTAAAATTCCAACTTTATCTGCATTAAGAAATTTTACATAAGAAGCTTTTTGTTTTTGCTCAAGAGGCTGTATTTCTTTTTTAGAAATCTTAGTTAATTGATTGTCTTCTAAAACATAAACTGGAATCTTAGTTTCTAAAGCCAGGGAAACTGCGTGAAATCTTCCGTTTCCTATTAATAAGATAGATTGTGTGTTTTTTGGAAAGTTTGGTTTGGAGCATCCCAAAACTTGCGTGAAAGAATTTATTTTATGAGATTTGCTTAATAAAAATTTGATTTCTTTTGCCTGGTCTTTGTATTGGATAGAATAAGCAATAGCTATCTTTTTAGGCAGTTTTTTTGAAATTGCGGAAATCCTGGATTTATCTATTTTAGAGATTTTTTTTGCTGGGATGAAGATTGTTTTCATATGAAAACGCCAAAAGATTTATAAGTTATAAAACTTGCTAAAACGCAAAATGGAAGTAACTAAACAACACCTATTACAAAATGATTTTAAGAATTTAATGAAATCTAATGCAGGTTATGCACTCTTGATTTTTCAAGGGGATAAAGGAAAGCAGAATTTAAAAGATTTTTTTCAGGTTATAAATCATCAGCCCAATAATAAGGGTATTTGGATTGAAAACCCAAAAAATGAAATTTGTTTCTGGAAAGAAATTTTAAAAGAAATGGGCGTGACAAAAATTCAAGAAAAAAAATATTCCTCTCCCTGCGTTATTGAGGAGGATGCAATAGCCAAACTCAAAGATAAAAAAATTAAAACCCATTTATTTATTCCCTCACTGGAAAAAATATTCTATGATTTTGATAAACAAACCCGCTCATTCAAAATACCTAAATTTAATACTCGACTCCGTGCCTCGTGGTATCAATGCAAAGGTTTGTTAAATATTTGTGCTTCTGTAGAGAATGAAAATTCAAAAGAATATTTAGAAACTTTAGCAAATCATAAATTTGGTTTTTATATAAATAATTTTTGTGTAAGAGAAATCAAAGATTAATTATTATTTATTAAATTTAAAAGGAATCCCAACAGAATTAATAACTTTCAAACCGTTTTTGTTGGTCTTGTTTTGGCTTCACTGGTTCCTTGTAAATTTTTGCAAAACTCGGTGTTACAATAATTGTGTTTTCTCCAAATCCTGCAATGCTGCCTTCAAGAGCATCTGTTGTTTTCTTGATTTTTGAAACTGCTCTTTTTAACTCAATAGAATCTTTTTGCCTAAGAATTTTTATGTCAATTATTGCGATAGTAAAACCTTCTCTCAGGGCATTTAGAATTTCCGTGACATCCTCGTATTGTTTCAGCACAAAAAGTTTTACAAGAACCTTGTTTTCTTTTTTTTCCTGCCCCAAGTCAATTTCAATATATTCGTCCTCAAAATCTCCTCCAGAAACTGAACCTGCAAATGCTTTTTTTATTTTATCAAATACCATGGTTAATTTATATTTGAGATATTTATAAAGATTTCGGGGATTTTTTGATATGTTTACTTCTTCGTCTCCTTCATTACTTCATCTCTTAAACTGGTTAATTTTTCTGTTAAGTGCATCTCTTGCTTTTCAATTGTGCTCAGTCTTAAACCAAGAATTTTTTCTTTATTTGATAGTTCTTCTTTTACTTTATTTTTATCTGCTTTAATCATCAGCTGTCCGATAATTTTAAAGATGTGGTCTTTGGCGTTTTCTATTTCTTTTAATGCGGATTTGGTTTCAGATAATTCCATATCAAAAGCTTGTTTTTGTAGGAGCAAGTTCTGGATGTTCTGTTCTAAAATTTGCATTTCTTGTATTTTTTGATTATCCATTTTAAGAAATCATATGGCTTTTATTTTTTTAACTTTTGTTCTTGGCTTGTAAAAAATCTTGCCTCCGCAATTAGGGCAGACAAATCTTTTTTCAAGGTTTTTCGCGACTATTTTTTTTCCGCATTTGAAACATTTGTAGTTTACCATATCAAAAGAAACTCCCGACCTCGCACGGGGTATTTATTATTTTTATTTTGTCCCTACCACGAAATCGCTCGCCTAAGCTATTCATTGGAATTTCCCTTTTTCCTGAGCTTGCGAAGGAAACATGAAAATCTTTGATTTGCTTCCTGTCCCGCGAAGCGATTTCTTTATTGCAATCCGACGGAAATCGCACAAATTTAATTTTAATCATATTATTTCTTATTTTGTTTAATTTATAAATTTATTCATCTAAGTAATATGTGTTCGATATAAATTTTTTGTCTTGTTTTTAGTTTAATTAATTTTTGGTTTTAAAAAAGCAATATTTTTGTTCAACCTGTCTTTTACAATCAATATTGTGCATGGAGCTTTGCTCTCTTTTTGGAAAATTGTATCATGTCCAACACACAAACCGAGAATAATATTTAAATCAGTATTGAGATTATTCAACACATCTGCCTGAGAATTAGGATTGCAGCAGACTTCTTTTTTTCCAGGGATTTTGGTTATCAATCCCATTTCCTCTTTATCAATCCCCCCTATCTTGCAGCACACTGAATAAACATCAAAATCTTTTTCTAAAATTTTTGAAACAATCTCTGCTTCTTTTTTATATGAAATGCAAAATGCGATTCCAATTTTTTTATAACCCATTTTTTTTGAGAACAAAATTATTTCCTGAAGCCTGTTTAGTTTATTATGAGATTCTCTGGCAACTTCAGCAGAAATTTTCATTATTTTTGGATATTTGGTTTTGTAAATTTCTTTATATTTTGAAGAATTATTTAGACAATCTTTTCCTGTATTACAATCTTTAGTCAGACAATGCGCGCATTTCATATTGTTTTTTAATTTTATTTAATTGGAAACAAAGAGGTTTTTTATTCGTCTAAGTAATATGTGTTTGATGCAAATTTTTTGCTGCATTTTGAGCATTTCCAAATTCCTTTTGAAAGTCTTTTTGCTCCGAGTTTTTCGCAAAAAGGGCATTTTTGTTTTTTTCTTTGTTTAATTTCTACCTTAACTAATTTATTTCTCACGGTTTTTCCATATCTTGCTCCGAATCTTCCTGCTGATTTTGTTTTTTTTGATTTTGTAGTCATGCGGGGACACCTGCGGTTTCCTCAACTCCCGACCTCGCACGAAGTTTCTTTTGGATTATGCTTCTACCACGAAATCGCTCGCACACACCTTCCCTCTTTGTTCAGGTGGGCGATTTCTTTATTGCAATCCGCTGGAAGTCGCGTATGGAAAGTTGAGGAAACTTTATTTAATATATATTATGTGAAAATTAGGTTTTAAAATGTTGTGTTTTGACATTGAGAAATTAGTAGTTGGTAGATAAGTTTTTAAATTGTATTCGTTTAAATAAAATATGGATAAAAAAGTTATGATTGGGATAGGAGTATTTATTATTATCCTGGTCGTTGGAGGCTTTTTTGTTTTTTCAAAAAAAGATTCTTCTTACCAAAACCCTCAAACCTTAGATGAATTAAAACAAGCAAAGTCCGAGGGGAAGTCTGAATTTGATAAGTGTATGAGTGAGATTGATGAAAATGATAAAAAAATAAGAGATTGCACTTTAGAAAAGTTAAAAGAAAAAGGATATACTGATGGGGTTGATTGTATAATGGAATTTGATAATCCGGTGTGTGGGGATGCAGAATATGAAATTTGCATTAGGAAAAAATTAGAAGAGAAGGGTTATATTGATGAAGTAGATTGTATATTTGATTTTACAAACCCTATCTGTACTGCAGATAGATATAATGCACAGATTAATTCTGAAAATGATTGTTCCAGTAAGAAGGGGGCTAGATACAATGCAGAGGTAGATGCATCTAATGAATGTATGGATGAGCATCCTTCAGAACTTACTTTAATTGATTGTATGAATTTAGTAGGAAAATAATATGAATCAAAAATTTATTTGTAGACAATGTAAAGAAGAAAAACAAGAAGACCCAAGAACATTATTGAAAGAAGATAAAAGCGGGTTTATGTTATTACTTACTCCTTTATGTGAAAATTGTTTGGAGGAATTACAATCCCGTTCTATTGAGGAGTTATTTCCTTTTGAGAAGAAAGATTAATCACCTCCAACCACTTATTATAATTTGTGAAGATAGTGTTAGATTTTTATACAAAAATTTATTTTTTCTTCTTAAACAAATACGCAATACTTACAATTAGTGCAGATAGGAAAATATACCCAACTACTTCTCCCAAAACAAATTCAGGCATATTGTTTAAATCATAAATTAGATTATAGATAGTCCTATTAGATACTTTTACAAAGAGAAATAAAATTAATGCTAATAAATATAAAAACTTATTAGAGAATAATCTTTTTAGAAATATATTAATCTTCATCTTCTCTTTTTATATCGTCTATAATTCTATTTATAATCTCTCCCCCAAAATAACCTACTAAAAACCCTCCAATAATAAGCATTTCTTGTTTAAGTAAAAAATACTCTTTTATTTCATGTCCCTCTTTTTGGGCGTATCTCTCTCTCAATTTTAGTGCTTTTTCTTTACTTACCTCATAATGTTTATTTCCTATTATAACTTCTACCATTTTAATCTTTCTTGATTATTAATTTAAATTTTAATGGGGATACGCAGATTTGAACTGCGGTCGCCAAGTCCCAAACCTGGAAGGATACCAAACTACCCCATATCCCCATAAATTTAATTGATTGGATATCTTTAATAAAGTTTCTGATTTTATTTTTTGGCGAGTTTCCAGATTTTATTAAAATGTTTGGAATTAACTAAAAAAACATACATCAAAAATCTGATAAGAAATTATGTTAAGGTTATTATAAAATATGTTAAGAGTAACAATTAATTTTATTTCTTCTTAGCTTCTTTTTTAGGTTCTTCTTTTTTCTCTTCTTCTGGCTTTTCTTCTTTTGCTTTTTCTTCTTTTTTCTCAGCTTCAGCTTCTTTTTCTTTTTCTTCCTGCTTAATTATTTTCTCCTGCTCGTCCTTGATTTTTGCAAAATAGTCATCTAATTCTTTTTTCTTTTCTTCAGAAGTTTCTGTTTTTTCTTGTTGAATTTCTTTATCATATTTTCCTTCATCTATTTCCTGCTCAACTTCAACAGCAGATTTGCTCTCAACTAAAACACCCAAACTCACGCAGCTTCCGACCACAGTTTTAACTGCTGCCTTTAAATCTTTGCAGAGTAAATTTGGCAGTTTTGTTTTTGCGACAGAGATTATCTGTTCTATAGATGCATTTGCTGTCTGTGTTTTTTTCTGCATGCCTGAGCCTTTTTCAATTCCAAGTTCTTTTTTAATTAATTCTGAAACTGGCGGGGAAAACACACTAACCTCAAACTCTTTTGTTGAAGCATCCACATCCAGCTCAACAGGAACTTTTAATCCCTTGAAATCTTTTGTTGCTTCATTTACTTTTTGAATAACCTGATTCACATTCATCCCCATTGGTCCAATCTTCTGACTAAGTGCCGGTCCTGGTGTCATGTTTCCGCCTTCAACTAAAAGTTTAATTATCATTACAAAAAAACCTAAGCGGTTTTTTGGGATTTCCCTTCCTGTTCAGGTAAGCGATTTCTTTAAGAGCCTCCGATGGAAATCGCGTAGGGAAAATATTCCTTAATTTAATTGTTTTGAGTTTCATTTCATTCATCTTCGTCTTCCTCTCGTCTGATAACTTTTACATTATCTAATTTAATTGTAACTGGCAACGGGACAACTGCTCCGAGCAAGCTCACGACAACTTCTTCTTTTTGCTTGTCTATTCTCATGACTTTTGCTTTTTCTTTTTTAAAAGGTTCTGAAATTATTTCCACTATGTCTCCTTCTTCAATTGAAACAGAAACTACCGAGGGTTCAATCATGTTTTTTATTTCCTCGTAGCTGATTGTTTTTCCGATGATACCTTTTACATAAGGCAGGTTGAACACAGCTTCTTCTGCTGAATCCCTGTCTTCTGCTTCCAGGAGAATATAACCCCTTAAACCATGGGGTCGCGACACTGAAAATACATTTATGTTTTTCTTCGCGATTCTGTCAGCAATCATGTCAACTGCTCTTTCTTCTTTGTTTGTTGTTACTTTTATAATAAAAATCATTTTGTTCCAACTACTCCTTAACACTTAATTATTAAAGAATAATAATATTACTTAAAAGTTTGTATTTAAAAAGTTTTACTTTATGAACATTTTCATAATTATTGAAATTAAAAAACCAATAACTCCTAATGCTAAAATTCCGAGGGCAGAAACTTTGGCAATTGTTTCAAATTCTTTTTTGGTTGGTTTTTTCAAAACATGCCAGACTCTTTTGCATTTTAAAAAAAATGATTTTGTTGAGGCTGCGAATTTCATAAAAGAAAAAAGTGCAGGGGGTTTTTAAAATTATTTAATTACCAATATTGATCTGTATTCATAGATGAAATATAATTGAATATCTCTCTGATTTTTGGGACGTACTTTTTTTTCTCTTCAAAATCCATTTTTTCAAACACCTTTTCATCATTAACCAATTCCATATATCTTCTTGTATTAATTAAGAAGTCTTTGAGAAAGCCATCTTTTGCAGCTCTTTCTAAATTTTTCAGAGTAGATTTTAATTCTTCTTCTTTTCCTTTCTTTATTAGGTTATAATCTACCATCTTATTCAAAAAACTCTATCCCAAGTTCGTCCTCTATTTCCTTGTGCTTGATGCTTTCTATTGATTCTCCATGCCCGAGGATTTGCGAGCTTTTTACTCCTGTTACAATTAATAAAACCCTGATTGATTTTTCCATGTCTTCTGAGATTTGCGCACCCCAGATTAATTTTGCGTCAGGGCTTAATTTTTCCCCTATTGTCTCTATAATTAATTTGCACTCATCCAGGCTCATTTCCGGACCTCCGATAATATTCACTAAAGCGCCGGTTGCATCTGAGATGTCCACATCTAAAAGAGGGTTGTCAGTTGCTTTTTCCACTGCTTCTATTGCTCTGTGCTGGGTGTCTGACTCTCCCATGCCGATTAACGAGACTCCTCCGTTGAACATTACTTCTTTTATGTCTGCGAAATCCAGGTTCACCAAACCAGAAGTTGTCACCAACTCTGTTGTTCCCTTGACTGCGTTTGTTAAAATCTCGTCGGCAATTTTAAATGCCGTGTGCAAAGGCAGGTCAGGTGCTAATTCCAGTAGTTTGTCGTTGGGAATTACAATTAATGTGTCTACTGTTGCTTCCATTCTTTCCAGGCCCTCCATTGCGTTTTCAATTCTTTTTCTTCCCTCAATTGTGAATGGCAGTGTGACAACACCGATTGTCAAGGCGCCTTGTTTTTTTGCGAGTGCAGCCACTACCGGCGCAGCACCAGTTCCTGTTCCGCCGCCTAAACCGCAAGTTATGAAAATCATGTCGCTCCCTGCAATTTTTTTCTTGATTTCAGATTCAGATTCTTTTGCTGCTTCCTGCCCCACCTTAGGGTTGCTTCCTGCTCCGAGCCCCATAGTCAGTTCTTTCCCAATGAGAATTTTCTTGTCTGCATTAACATATAACAAATCCTGAGCATCTGTATTAATTGCAATTAGTTCTCCTCCTCTGATTCCGATTTCCTTCATCCTGCTCAGGGAATTTCCTCCTCCGCCTCCAATACCAATAACCTTAATCTTGGCTGATTGCTTTTTCAAAAGTTCTGCAAGCTCCTGGTCAATCTCTCTTAATTCCTGGGACAAGCCAGACATAGAATTTTCCTCTTGATAAATTTCTTCCATAGCAAAAGAACCTAAGCGGTTCTTTGGAATCTCCCTTCCTGTTCCTGTGAAGCGATTTCTCTATTGCAATCCGATGGAAATCGCATAGAATGAAAAATTCCTAAATTTATTTTAGTTTTCATTCAGAAAAAAAGCAGTGAGAGTTTATAAGAATTGTTGTGATTTTCAGTTATCTTTTTATATACTTATTTCTAATAAAAAGTATGGACAAGAAAAGAGTGCTTGGAATTTTGCTTTTTGTTTTTTCATTAATTATTTTGTTTTGGGAAAATAATTTTGTAATAACAGGAAAGGTGGTTGGAGAAAGTTTTTCATTTTCGTTTGTGAATCTTTTAGGTTTAATTTTATTGATAAGTTCTTTTATTCTTTTAATATCAGGCAAAAAAACTTTAGATTATCTTGTGATTCCAGGAGGAGAAGATGACTGGAAAAAGCCAAGATTAGATAGGGCGTTGGAAGAGAAGAAAAGCGGAAGAAAAATAAAAAAAATGTATTGGCTCAAGGGAAAAGACAGCGAGGAAGATATTTTGCTTTTAGGAGAAATAGCAAAACCTGGCGATAGAATTGCATTTGATACTTTTCCAATTCATTATAGAGAGTATAAAAAGTTAATCAAGAAAGCCCAGAGAGATGGAAAATTCCCTCTAGAAGTGAAAACAGAAAATCTGGCGACAGAGCAAGGACCAAAAGAATGGATTTATGGAACACTTGGATTATTAGAAGAAACTTTCAAAAGAAGAAAATTAGATTACAAGAAAAATCGAAATGAAAAATATCTTGGGAAATTAAAAAAATTGGTTCATAAGTTTATTTGATATTCTTCAATTATTTCTTTTTTCCAGAAAATAGGACTTTATATTTGAAGCATCTCTTGTATTAAACTCTTCTAGGACTTTTCGTTCAAAAACACAATAATATTTAAAACATCTAAGAAGATTTTTATTATTCAATTTTTATTACATATTTACCATCCGTTTCTAAGGGAAGAGTTAAGGAGTTGTCTCTAGAATTTTTTATAATAAAAGGACGATATTGATAATTCTTCAAAATGCTTTTCATCATATCTTTTAATGTATCTTGGCTTTCTTCCATTTCATATTCTATGACATCTTCAAAGTCTCCACCTTTAGGATTATCATGCATCCTTTTTGTTTTTTCTAATATTTCTTCAATCCCTGCTCTTTCATATGAGAAGTATTCATCTATATCATTATACTTTATATCAAATTTGGAGGGCATTAAGCTTTTTTTAATCTGTTCATAATAAGACAAATAAACAAATCTCCTCATCTCTCCTTCATCATTATGTAAAGAAAACCCTTTTATTGTCTTTTTTTTAGAAAAATAGAGATTTTAATATAATATAAACATTTTTACCGTCATAACGGCATAAAATCAAGCTAATTAACGTCTCGGAATTTGTATCCCACCGCGGCGGGAAAAATAGTGATATTTCGTCGAGGTCTGAGCTTCTGTCTCGTGTGATGAAATAATGGAATGGTTTAATATTGGAAAGTCAAAATCATTAAGGGGTCAGGTCTGCTCTTGACTCAATGCGAGTTCGGAGCTTAGTTGCTCAATACGTTTTCTAAGTCTTTGATTCTTGGTATCTCATTTCTTGTCCTCTCTATTATCGTGCAGACAGTACTGTAGCTGCTTATGCCATATTCCGTTCTGTATATTTTACTATCCTGGCAGGTGGATTGTGAAAGTACTTCCTTTGCCCAGAGTGCTGTCGACTGTTACATGGCCGCCGTGGGCCTGTACAATATGTTTTACAATGGCAAGGCCGAGGCCTGTGCCGCCCTGTTCCCGGCTCCTGGCCTTGTCAACTCGGTAAAACCTTTCAAAAAGACGGGGCAGGTGCTTTTTTGAAATTCCTATGCCGTTATCCTGGATGCTGAAAGAAACGCCGGAATCAGTTTTTACAGCCTTGATTTGAATCTCCCCTTTCTCGCTGCTGTATTTGACGGCATTATCAATAAGGTTAACCAGGGCCTGTTCAAAAAGAACAGGTTCTATCATGGCTTCAAGGGAATCGTCACATGTAAAATTTATTTCTATCTGTTTTGCTTCGGCCTCTGTTTTGCAAATCTTAATTGAAGAAGTAATCACATTTTTTACTGCTGTCTTTGTTAATTGAATCAGATTTGCCTCGTTATCCTTCTCTATTCTGGAAAGTTGAAGAAGATCATCAACAATAGCTCCGAGACGGTTTACATTTTTATCGATGATCGATAAAAAGCGGGCTGCTTCTTTGGGATTATCCTTTGCACCGCTTTGCAATGTCTCAACAAAGCCCTTTATGGCCGTTAAAGGGGTTCTTATCTCATGAGAAACATTTGCCACAAAATCCTGCCGCATTTTTTCAAGACGCCTTAACTGTGTAACATCGTTTAATACCAGAAGAGTGCCCATACGTTTTTCTTTTGCATCACGAAGGAAAGAAGCATTAATATTTATAATCCGTTCACCGTTTTGGTTTAAAATGATATCTTCTTTTACAGGGATATTGCTTTTTTGGGCTTTTTCCACGAATTGTTGAAGATTGCGGTTTCTGATTATCTCATGGAGGCTCTGGTTTTTCGCAGTAGCCGGCAGTCTTGCAAACATGGTCGCCGCAGCCTGATTGAAGCTCAGGATGTGTTCATCCATATCCAGGGCAATAACCCCTTCAGACATACTCGACAGCACTGCCTCAATTTGATTTCTCTGATTTACTTCCGCTTCTATCCGGCTTTCAAGCCTGGCGGCCATCAGGTTCATCGCTTCGGCAAGATTTGCTGTTTCTGTAGTGTCTGTAAGGGATAAACGGTATTTAAGATCCCCTTTGGCAAAATATTCAGCCCCCTTTCTCATCTCCTCGATGGGCCGGCTAATGCGGCGTGAGACATAAAAACATACCAGTGCTGCAAACAGAGCAATAAAAAAACCGCCAAGGGTTATTCTGTCCTGAATGGAGTTGAGTTCCTCATCGACTTCCTTTAGGGAAATGGAAACCCTTAAAATCGCTTCGAGTCTTTCACGGGATCTAAGGGGAAGGGCAACATACATCATTCTTTCTTGAAGAGTCCTGCTGTATCTCAGAGAGCTTCCAGTTTCCCCTGATACCGCCTTTATCACTTCAGGGCGATCAGCATGATTGTCCATATCGGCAGGGTTTTTCTCTGAATCACCGATTACTCTGCCGTCCGGAAGCAATACTGTAACGCGGATCTGGGCGGATTTACCTATCTCTTTGCACAGGCGGTCAACCTCCCCGGCATTCAGGGGGAAAAGCTGCGGTGCGATCCTGCCCATGATGATCCGGCCCTGGGCTTTTAAACCTGCAATTGTTCTTTCCAGGAAATAATCGCTTAAAAAGCTTGACGCGTACCAGCTTGCTGCTCCAAGGGCAATCAGGGTGATCAAAAGATAAGTAGGGTA